>NZ_JBYTAJ010000044.1:0-42642 GCF_058788075.1 Pseudomonas sp. FW305-20
CGGTTTGTCAGTCAACTTGATGGTGACTGACACACCGCTATCGCGAGCAGGCTCACTCCTACAGGGGGATGTGTACGACTAATTCCCTTCTGTGTTCATCCGTTCATCTATACAGACAACTTTTCGAGGTGCGCCCGGTGACCCAGCTGACATTGCTCTGCCTGCCCTATTCGGGCGCGAGTGCCATGGTCTACAGCCGCTGGCGGCGCAAACTGCCGGAGTGGCTCACGCTGCAACCCGTGGAACTCCCAGGACGTGGCGCCCGGTTTGGCGAACCCTTGCACACCGACATGCGACGCCTGGCGCTGCAACTCGCGCAGGAACAAAAAGCCACGCTCAAGACGCCCTACGCGCTGTTCGGGCATAGTCTTGGCGCGTTGCTCGCCTGTGAGATGGCCCATGCGTTTCGCTCGCTGGGCTGCCCGGAACCGGTGGCGCTGTTTGCGTCCGGTACGGCTGCACCGACGATGCGGGCCGATTACGACCGGGGTTTCGCCGAGCCCAAAACCGATGCCGAATTGATCGAGCAACTGCGCACCCTCAACGGCACCAGCGAAGAGGTACTGGCCAACGAAGAGCTGATGAGCCTGACGCTGCCAGTGCTGCGCGCGGACTTTCTTTTGTGCGGACGTTTCGAACCGCAACCGCGCCCGGCGCTCAAGTGCCCGATCCATGTACTCGGCGGCAAGGCTGATCGCGCCACCACCGAACAGTTGATCGGCTGGAGCGAGGAAACCCGCGGCAGTTTCTCGGTGGACATGCTGGCGGGCGGACACTTCTTTATCCATGAGCACCAGGCCAAGGTGTTGCGGTTGATCAAGGATCAGCTGGAAGTTCACCATCGGCGGCACGCCATGGCCGCCAGCGCCTGACAGAGCGAGTCTGTTCGCTCCTACAGGAACCGCGTTTAAATAACTGGAGTATCCAAAAAAATGCCCGTATCTCGCGATACGGGCATTTTTCATTTCAGCTCAGCGACTCAGAAATCATACTTCGCGGTGATCTGCATGTTACGCGGCTCGCCGTAGAACTTGGTGCCGAAGTTGCCCAGGCCCGTCAGGTACTTCTTGTCGAAGATGTTATAGGCATTGACGGTGAAGCTCAGGTGATCGTCGTACTGGTAACGGGTCATCAGGTCCACGAGGGTGTAGCCACCTTGCTTGAGCATGGTGCTGCCGCCCTCGCCACCGCCCACGTTCGGGCTGTAGCTCTGGCCGTAAAACGCGCTCTGCCAGCTGACCCCGCCACCGACGGTGAACTGGTCCAGCGCGCCGGGCAGACGGTAAGTGGTGAATGTACGAATCACGTGTTCCGGTTTACTGGTGGCCAGCGGGAAACCGAAGATGCGCTGTTCGTCCTTGTCACGGGTGCGGGCGTAGGTGTAGCCGGCAGACACGTTCCAGTCCTGCGCCAGTTCGCCGGCCAGTTCCAGTTCTACACCATTGGTGGTGGCACCGTCGGTGGCTTTGAAAATGCCATCGCCGGTATTCAAATCAGTGCCGACCGATTGAGCGACGTTGTCCTGCTCAATGCGGAAGAATGCCAGGCTGGCGTTCAGTTTGCCTTCGAAGTAGGCCGCTTTCAGGCCGGTTTCGTAGCTGTCGCCTTCGACCGGTGCCAGGGTCGAACCGTTGATGTCCTTGTTGATCTGAGGTTGGTAGATCTTGGTGTAGCTGCCGTAGACCGAGTAGGTATCGTTCAGGTCATAGACCACACCGGCGTAAGGCGTGACAACCCCGTGTTCCTTGTAGCTGGCGTGAGTGTCGGTGAGGGTGCCGCCCGGAAAGTAGGAGTAATCCTCGTTGTACTTGAAGGTGCTCAGACGGCTGCCGAGGATGAACGACAGGTCGTCGGTCGGACGCAGGCGTGTGGCCAGGTAAAGGCCGTTCTGGCTCTGGGTACGTTCGTACTTGCCGTTTTTCGGGAAGTCCTGTTTCGGCAGGCTGCCGTTCCAGTCATAGATGCTGCCCGGCACCAGTTCGAAGGCGCTGGTGTCGTACGTCGAGCCGGTCTGGCGCGAGTGCGATGCCATGAAGCCGGCTACCAGTTCATGTTCGCGACCGCCCAGGGAGAACGGACCGGAGACGCTTACGTCTGCGCTGTTCTGCACGCGATGACCTTCCCAGCGACCCCAGTAAAGGAAATTGCCTTCGCCCGTGGCGCGGTCCGCGTAACCACCGCTGGCCGAGGCCAGTTGGGTATCGTGATCGGTGGTTTTCTGGTCGAAGCTGGCCTTGAATTTCCAGTCATTGGCCAGCGCTTGCTCCAGCGACGAGAAGTAGGTGACGCTGTCGAAATCACGACGGCTCCAATCGGCACCCGGGTTGAAACTGCGAGAGAAGTCGGTACGGCCGCCGTCGGTGAAGTACGGCGAGTTACCGGTCCAGGAGCTGCCGCGCGGGGTGGCACTGGACTTGTCGACGCCCAGGGTCAGCAGGGTATCGTCGGTCAGGTCGGCTTCGAGCACACCATAAAACAGGTCTTTCTTCTGGCTGTAGTGGTCGATGTACGAATCTTTGTCCTGAAGGGCACCGACGAAGCGACCGCGCACGCTGCCGGAATCGTTCAGTGAACCAGAGATGTCGCCTTCGGTGCGGTAGTTGTCCCAGTAACCGGCGGTGGCGCTGACCGAAGCCTTGAACTCCTTGGTCGGCTTCTTGCGGATCAGGTTGACCGTGGCGGACGGGTCGCCAGCGCCAGTCATCAGGCCGGTGGCGCCTTTGATGACTTCGATGTGGTCGAGGCTGGCTGCGTCGTCGCTGTTGTTGGGGTTTTCACCGTACACGCCGTCGTAGGGGATGTTGACGCCATCGTACTGGAAGTTGGTGATGGCAAAGCCACGGGCGGAAAACTCGGTACGGTCACTGTCGTACTTCTGCGACGTGACGCCGGGGGTATTGCGCAACGCATCGCCAACGCTTTGTACGCCGCGATCATCCATCTGCTGACGGGTGATTACGGTGACTGATTGCGGGGTTTCGCGAATGGTCAGCGGCAACTTGGTCGCGGTGGTGGTGGCGCCGGTGGTGTAGGAACCGGTGTCTTCAGTGGTCAGGCCCAGGGCCTGGCCGGAAATGGTGGTCGCACCCAGTTGCAGGCTCGCGCCGCCGGTTACCAGCGTGACGGTATTGCCGCTGATCTGGAACGAAATGCCAGTGCCTTTGAGCAGGGCGGCGAGGGCGTCGGAGGGTTCAAGTGAACCGGACACTGCGCGAGACTTGATCCCTGCAACCTGGTCCGGGCTGTAGAGGATTTGCAGAGGGGTCTGCATGCCCAGTTCGGTCAGCGCGCTGGAAAGCGATTGACCTGCAATGTTCACTTTTACAGGTGCAGCATTGGCCATCGAGCTCCCCAGCAAGGTGGCGGCCAGCATTACGCTTGTGAGCAGGGTGCGATGCAATGTCGGGCGCTGTACGGCCAACGCGAGTGGTGTGCGGCGTATTTGAGGTCGCATTACTTACCTGAGCTCCTGAAAAGTGTTGTGCAGAGTTTTGTTAATAAGAATGATTATTAGACGCGGCACGACCACAAAACCGGAAAGAAACCCGTTAAATAAATGTCGAAATGATGGAATGACCGGGTGTATACGACCCTGTGGCTAGGGAGCGGTGCAGGGGCAGCTCCTACAGGTGAAGCAACGTGCAGCCGCTCGTTCTTGACTATTTTTCAGGCAATGCGAAGCAATACTTTAAATCTATATGAGAATTACTATAAATTACGCACCTCAAGCTGCCACTATCGTGCCACTGCCTATCTCGGCGGTCGCCGATCTGGCTCAAGGATAGAAACCGCACCCCTGCGGCCGGGAGTCATGTTGGAAAACTACTATCGCGAGCTGGTGTGTTTTTTGAACGCCAAGCTGGGCAACCGTCAGGTCGCCGAAGATGTGGTGCATGACGCTTATCTGCGAGTTCTGGAGCGGTCCAGCGCCACGTTGATTGAGCAGCCTCGGGCGTTTCTGTACCGCACCGCGCTCAACCTGGTGATCGACGACCATCGGCGTAATGCCCTGCGTCAGGTCGAACCCCTGGAAGTGCTCGACAACGAAGAGCGCCACTTCACCCCATCCCCTCATCACAGCCTCGATCACGACCAACGCCTGGAGATGGTCCAGCGTGCATTGGCGGAATTGCCACGGTTGTGCCGCGAGAGTTTCCTGCTGCGCAAGATCGAAGGCCTTTCGCATCCGGAGATCGCCGAACACCTGGGCATTTCCCGGGCCCTGGTGGAGAAACACATCGTCAATGCGATGAAGCATTGTCGGGTGCGGATGCTGCAATGGGATGCCCATTGATCCGGCCCCATGTTCGCCGGTTTGGCTGACAGTAATGCTCCTACAGAAAATCGTAAGTTTTGGCTTTTCGGAAAAGTCCTACAGAAACATCGACAAGTCTTCCGTAGCCTTGCGGCCTCACGAATTCGATACCCTCCTGGGGGCCCGCATTGTCGAACAAAGCCTTACGTATCCTGATCGCCGACGAGTTGCATTTTCATCGCATGAAGGTCGAGCGACTGTTCAATCAACTCGACTACTACCGGATAGCACCGGTGCACAGTCTTGAAGAGCTGTTGACCCTGGTCGAATACAGTGGCGAGCCATTTGATCTGGTGGTCATCAATGCCTCGCTGGCGAGCGGGGCATTGAACCTGTTCGATTTCTTTCTTGATAACCAACAGGTTCATCACGCCTTGATCTATGACGGTCAGCAGGCGCAACTGCCGGCCATTCCCGCTTGCGCTCATCAGAAGGTGGCGGTGAGCCACACACTACTGCCTGACCTAGCGTCCATTTCGCGGTTGATGGCAATCATCGATCCTCGGCTACCGTTCGTCGGTACTGTCATTTCTGTCAGGTAGTTGCGCCTGGTTTTCCATGCAAAAGTCTTTGCGTCGCCGGTGCGTTCAACCGGGTCGGGCGTATGGGCATTGATTATTCAATTGTCGTTTTTGTTGCTCAGGAGTTGCCATGAAGTCAGCGCTGATTGTGGACGATCATCCGGTGGTTCGCGCCGCAGTCAAAATCGTACTGATGCAGGAGGGTTTCAAGCGGATATACGAAGCGGCGTGTGGTAATGAAGTCTTGCCGAAGATCCGCGAACTCAAGCCCGATCTGGTGATCCTGGATCTGGTGATGCCCTCGCTCGACGGGCTGGATGTACTGACGCGGATCAAGGCCAGCGGGGTGCCCAGTCGAGTACTGGTCTTCACGTCCCAGGAACCCATTTTTTTTCAGGATCGTTGCATGCACGCCGGCGCCGTGGCTTATGTCGCCAAGACCAACGATTTGCAGCATTTGCACAAGGCCGTGCATGCCGTGATGGCTGGTTACACCTATTTCGCCCAGTTGCCCTTGGCGTCGGTGGCGCTGAACTCGATACAACTGAGTGAAAAACAGATGATCGATACGCTTTCCGACCGGGAACTGACGATTCTTCAGTATCTGTGCCGGGGCTTCAGCAACAAGGCGATCGCTGAATGTACGCACTTGAGCCACAAGACCGTCAGCACCTACAAGACCCGTCTGGTTGGAAAACTCAATGTGGAATCGGCGGTGCACCTGAGGGATTTTGCCAAGCGTAATCATCTGATCTGAGCGAGTCCGATCATGCGCGATTGTTTGTGGGCTCTGTTGCTGTTCTGTGGACTGGGTGCATCGGTGACGGCAGCCGATGAGCCAAAGCTTTTGCACGTGCTGGGACATTCCGCGGTAGAGGATTATCAGGTCCGGCTGGATGAAAAAGACTGGCAGTGGTTGCGCGGCAAACGAGTCTTGCGCCTTGGAGTATCGGGGCCGGACTACCCGCCGTTCGAGATCACGCGAAACGTTGATGAGCTGGAAGGCATCACCGCAGACTATGCCGCCCTGTTGGGGCAGTTGCTGCACGTCAAGATCGACGTGCTTCGTTATCGCACGCGCGAGGCAGCCATGGAGGCGCTCAAGCGCGATGACCTGGACCTGCTCGGCACGTCCAACAACTTTGAGGCGGCTGACCCCGAGCTGACCCGATCCGATGCCTATGCCGAAGATCAGCCGATGCTGGTGACCCGCCTGGACGACGGAATGCCCGTCGACCTTGCGGGCAAGCGCATTGCCATGGTCGATGACTATCTGCAAGCACAGACTGTCGAAGCCTTTTATCCCGAAGCGAGCTTGCAACGCTACCCCTCGGCACTCGACGCGATCGGGGCGGTGGCGTTCGGGCAGGACGATGTGTACCTCGGCGACTTCATCAGTGCCAATTACCTGATCAATAACAACTACCTCAGCAACGTACGCCTGGTGGGGCCCTCCGGCCTGGACGCCAATCCGTTCGGCTTCGCCTTCAGCCGCGGTAATCCACGTCTGAAGAGTATTGTCGACAAAGCTCTGGCGGCGATTCCCATGGATCAGCGCATGGCCATCGAGCAGCGCTGGAGCGCCGGCAGAGCCAACATGGCGGGTCAAGAGCGAGTCCGTTTGAGCGCCAGCGAGCAACGTTGGCTGGATCGACATCCGACCGTGCAAGTGGGGGTTATCGAGGACTTCGCACCGCTGACTTTTTACGATGCACAGGGACAACTCAGCGGGTTGACTGCGCAATTGCTGTCGCTGATCAGCCAGCGCAGCGGCTTGACCTTCGAGGTGCAGCGGGGTAACTCCCTCGATCAGCAGATCCAGCAACTCAAGGATGGCAAGATCGACGTGTTACCGGTGGTCACGCCCGGTATCGAACGCGAAGCCGAACTGCGTTTCACTCGGTCCTACCTGAACAATCCGTTTGTACTGGTCAGTGCGACCAACCCGGGAAGCCCCAGGACCCTGGACGATATGGCCGGTAAACGCCTGGCGATTTATCGCGGTCATCCGTTGCTCGAGTTCATCCGCGCTCGGGCGCCCACTGCACGTCTGGTCGAAGTGGCGAGTCCGGCGCAGGGGATGGAGTGGGTAATCAAGGGCCAGGCCGACGGGGTCGTCAGCTCATTGATCGTGGCTCGGTATCTGGTCACCCGGCAATACCGCGAGCGTCTGCGGATCAGCAGCACCTTGGGTGATGAACCGGCGCGTATCGCTCTGGCCACCAGCCGTGGTGCGCTGGAGTTGCACTCGATTCTGAACAAGGCACTGCTGAGCATTTCGCCCCGGGAGATGGATGAGTTGTTAGCCCGCTGGAGCAATGACGTGGTGGTCGATGACAGCTACTGGCTGCGCCATCGCCAACGCATTCTCCAGGCGTTTGCCGCGGCAGGCGCTTTGCTGTTGCTCGCCTTGGCCTGGATTGCCTGGCAGCGTCGGCAGATCACTCAACGCCAACAACTGCTCGGGCAATTGCAGGAGGCCAAGAACGCCGCCGACGACGCCAACCGCGCCAAAACCACTTTTCTGGCGACCATGAGTCATGAAATCCGCACACCGATGAATGCCCTGATCGGCATGCTCGAACTGGCGCTCAAGCGAGCGGAAGAGGGCTTCACCGATCGCTCCGCCATCGAAGTGGCGTCCACTGCCGCGCAGCAATTGCTGGCGCTGATCGGCGACATCCTGGACATCGCCCGCATCGAGTCCGGGCATTTGTCGCTGACCCCTGAGCGGGCCAATCTGCGCACGCTGGTGGCGTCGGTGTGCCGGGTGTTCGAAGGCCTGGCACGGCAGAAGAACTTGCAGTGGCGGGTCGAATTGGCCGAGCACAGCGATCGCGACGTGTTGGTCGACCCCACGCGCTTCAAGCAGGTGCTGTCCAATCTGCTGAGCAACGCGATCAAGTTCACCCGTGAAGGTGGGGTGAGTCTGACACTGCGAGTGGAGCCCGGGATCTCGGGGCATCTGGCCGTCAGTGTGCGTATCGAGGACAGCGGCATCGGGGTCAGTGCAGTCGATCAGCAACGACTGTTCAGCCCGTTCGTGCAGGCCGGCAACAGCCAGCAATCAGGCCACAACGGCTCCGGTCTGGGACTGGTGATCAGCCGCACGCTGTGCGAAATGATGGGCGGCCGATTGCAGCTCGACAGCGTCCTCGGAGTAGGGACGCGGGTCGACATCAGTGTTGATCTGATTGCGTTGCAACCGTTGGCCGGCGGCGCGTGTGCCGATAGTGGATTGCAGGTGGCCACTCGGCTGCTGACGATTCTGGTGGTCGACGATTACCCGGCCAATCGATTGCTGCTGTCGCGGCAGTTGAGCTACCTGGGGCATCAGGTGCTGGAGGCTGATGATGGCGAGCAGGGTCTTGTGAAGTGGCGCGAGCATGAGCTCGATTTGGTCATCACCGATTGCAACATGCCGGTGGTCAATGGCTATGAATTGGCCGGTGCGATACGCGATGAAGAGCGCGCTAATGGCTTGCCCCCCACGCTGATACTGGGGTTTAGCGCCAATGCGCAGCCGGAGGAAAAGATCCGTTGCCTTGAAGCGGGCATGGACGATTGTCTGTTCAAACCGATCCGGCTGGCAGACTTGAGTGCCTGGCTGGCGTCCCGATTTGTCAGTGAACCGCTGGCGCCGGTTGAAGAGCAAGCAACATTCCCAATCGACTTGAGCGGCCTGGAGCTCTACGTCGGCGAAGACCGCACGCTGATCGATCAACTTTTGCGCGAACTGGCCGAGACCAATCGCTACGATCGCGATGATCTGCTTGCCGCGCACGTCATTGGCAATCGACACCGGCTGCAAGACCTGGCGCACCGCATCAAAGGGGGCGCGCGGATGGTTCGTGCAAAACGTCTGATCGAGTGCTGCGAACAGCTGGAACGTGCCTGCGCCGAAGGGCGCGCGGCGTTGATCGACGAGGCCGTCGATCAATTGCAACACGCCATGGCACGCCTGGATCAGAGCCTCACGCAAGACTGACGCTTAATCCCACTGGGGCGCGAGGCCTTTGGGGCTGGTCAGCCGATGGCCACGATCCAGGCCCGCGATCAGCGCCATGTCGGCGTCGCTCAAGGTCAGTGTGCGGGCGTGCAGGTTACTTTGCAGGTTGGCGCGTTTGGTCGACGAGGGAATCACTGCGTAACCCAGTTGCATGGCCCAGGCCAGCGTGACGTGTGCCGGCGTCGCTTTCAGGCGATCGGCGATTTGCTGGATCACCGGGTCTTTCAGCACTTCGCCGTAAGCGAGGGTCATGTACGAGGTGATCGGGATGCCCTGGCTCTGCGCAAATTCGACGACTTTGCGGTTTTGCAGGTAGGGGTGCAGTTCGATCTGGTTGGTCGCGATGTGTTCGGCACCGACCGCGGCGATCGCCTGTTTCATCAAGTCCACGGTGAAGTTGGACACGCCGATCTGCCGGGTCAAGCCCAGTTGTTTGGCTTCGAGCAGGGCGCCCATGAACTCATCGACTGGCACCTGGTTTTCCGGGGACGGCCAATGGATGAGGGTCAGGTCCAGGTAGTCGGTTTGCAGCTTTTGCAGGCTTTCCTTGAGGCTGTCGATCAGGCGATCCCCGGCGAAGTTAGCCACCCAGATCTTGCTGGTGATGAACAACTCGTCACGGGCGATGCCGCTGGCGGCAATGGCTTCGCCGACCTCGGCTTCGTTCTCGTAGATTTGTGCGGTATCGATGACCCGATAGCCCAGCTCCAGGCCAGTGCTCACCGAATCGATGACCACCTGGCCTTGCAAGCGAAACGTACCAAGGCCGAATGCGGGAATAGACATCAATGACTCCAGGGGTTGCAGTGGGAATGGGCAGGAGTATCCGCGCCCGCAGCCAGGGGAAAAACCGCTGGATTGGCAAAGCAATCTTTACCGCAAGTCATGAATCGGGGGGCAGACTGGGGGATTGGTAGTGTTTGGTCGGGCGCTATCGCGAGCAGGCTCACTCCCACAGGGGATTTGTGGTGTACGCAAATCCCAATGTGGGAGTGAGCCTGCTCGCGATAGCCGCGACTCGGTTTAAGGCCTTACCCCCGTTTACGGGCTCCTAGGCAATATCACTGTGGCTGAATTCCTCACCCAGAAAGTCGATCAATGCGCGCACCGACGGCAGCAGCCCGCGGCGTGACGGGAAAATCGCGTGGACGATCCCGCACTTGGGGGCCCAGCCCGGCACCAGTTCCACCAATCGGCCCGCGGCAATGTCATCGCGCACCACCACGCTGGGCAGGTGAGCGATGCCGATCCCGGCCACCACCGCGTGACGCAGCGCCAACAGGTCATCGGTGACCATTCGTGGCGCATGCCGGATCACCGCGCTGGCGCCGTCCGCTGCAAACAATTCCCACTGATATTCACGCTGCGCCGCGCCCCAGTGCAGGCTCGGCAACCCGCTGAGGTCAGCCGGGGAGGCCGGTGACGACAGGCGCGGCACGAAGGCCGGACTGCCCACCAGGCATTGGGTGCTGTTGCCCAGTACCTTCATCACCATGTCGGTATTTTCCAGCGGCGGAAAGCGCACCCGCAGGGCGATGTCGAAACCCTCGTGGATCAGGTCGACCCGGCGGTTGGTGCTCTCGATGAACAATTCCACCAGCGGGTACTTGAGCATGTAGCGGGTCAGCATCGGCCCGACCCAGGAATTGAGCAGCGCCGTCGGACAACTGAGGCGCACCAGGCCTTGGGGTTCGGAGCGGTTGCGTTCGATCAGTTCGGCAGCGCTTTCCGCTTCGACGCGCATCGCCAGGCAACGCTGGTAATAGGCCTGGCCGATTTCCGTCAGTGAACAATGCCGGCTGGTGCGGTGCAGCAGGCGCACACCGAGGCGCTCTTCGAGCTCGGCTATGCGCCGGCTCAGCTTCGACTTGGGAATGTCCAGCGCCCGGCCGGCGGGAGCGAAACCGTGGTGCTCCACCACCTGGGTGAAGTAGTAGAGGGTGTTGAGGTCTTCCACCATCGTTCTCCATATAGAACGCTAAGGCTGATTTTTGCAGTCTAGTGCATCAAAGGCGTCGGTTTTAAGCTTTGTCCATCGCGTCACTCACCAGATTCGGAGGCGGAATGAAAAACATCATCGGTATCTACACCAGCCCACGGACCCATTGGGTCGGCGACGGTTTTCCGGTTCGTACGCTGTTTTCCTACGACTACCTGGGCAAACACATCAGCCCGTTTTTGCTGCTCGACCACGCCGGTCCCGCTGAATTCACCCCGACCACCGAGCGTCGTGGCGTTGGTCAGCATCCACACCGCGGTTTCGAAACCGTGACTATCGTTTACAAGGGCGAACTGGAACACCGCGACTCCACCGGCAGTGGCGGCAAGATCGGCCCAGGCGACGTGCAATGGATGACCGCGGCCTCCGGGATTCTCCACGAAGAATTCCATTCCGAAGGTTTCGCCAAGAGCGGCGGCACCCTGGAAATGGTGCAGCTGTGGGTCAACCTGCCGGCCAAGGACAAAATGGCCGACGCCGGTTACCAGACGATTCTCGATGGCGACATCCCGAGCATCGCGCTCAAGGATCAGGCCGGCAGCCTGCGCTTGATCGCCGGTGAGTTTGACGGCCACACCGGTCCGGCGCGCACGTTTACCCCGATTGACGTCTGGGACCTGCGCCTCAACGGCGGCAAATTGCTGACCCTGGACCTGCACGAAGGTCGTAACACAGCCCTTGTGGTGTTGCGGGGCACGGTTCAGGTCAACGGTGTGGAACTGGTGCGCGAAGGGCAGTTGGCGTTGTTCGAACGCAATGGCCAGCAGCTCAGCCTCGAAGCCAATAACGATGCCGTCGTGTTGCTGCTCAGTGGCGAGCCGATTGACGAACCCATCGTCGGTCACGGTCCGTTCGTGATGAACACCGAGCAAGAAATTCACCAGGCCTTCGCCGACTTCCAGTCCGGTCGGTTCGGTCGGATGAGCGGTTGAACTCAACGTTGTAATGCTGTGGCGTGCCGGACAAGGGCGACTACCCTTGCTTGGCCGCGTTTTAACGAACTATCAGGTTTCTCTCACGCCGGCCCGTTCGGCATCGATAAAAAGCGAGGATTACTCCCATGACTACTTCTTACAAACGTCTCGACAAGGATAACGCCGCCGTTCTGTTGGTTGATCACCAGGCGGGTCTGCTTTCTCTGGTGCGCGACATCGAGCCGGACCGTTTCAAGAACAACGTGTTGGCCCTGGCAGACCTGGCCAAGTACTTCAAGTTGCCGACCATTCTCACCACCAGTTTCGAAACCGGTCCCAACGGTCCGCTGGTGCCTGAGCTCAAAGCGCTGTTCCCGGACGCGCCGTACATTGCCCGTCCTGGCCAGATCAATGCCTGGGACAACGAAGACTTCGTCAAGGCGATCAAGGCCACCGGCAAGAAACAACTGATCATCGCTGGCGTAGTGACCGAAGTGTGCGTGGCATTCCCGGCGCTCTCGGCACTGGCTGAAGGCTTCGAGGTGTTCGTGGTGACTGATGCTTCCGGCACGTTCAACGAACTGACCCGTCAATCGGCCTGGGACCGCATGTCGGCCTCCGGCGCTCAGTTGATGACCTGGTTCGGCCTGGCCTGTGAGCTGCATCGCGACTGGCGCAACGACGTGGAAGGCCTGGCCACCTTGTTCTCCAACCACATCCCGGACTATCGCAACCTGATGACCAGCTACAACACCCTGACCAACAGCAAATAACCCTGACAACATAGAGCCCCTGTGGGAGCGAGCCTGCTCGCGATGAGGCCATGCCAGTCACCATTGAGGGTGACTGGCAGACCGCTATCGCGAGCAGGCTCGCTCCCACATTGGTTTTGCATCAAACACTCCTACAATGTGCCCAATCTGTGAGATCTTCGCGCCACTGGTCCTTGCTGGAGTTGCTTGATGCTGTCACTGCTTACCGATCACCCATTGATCTGCGCGATGACTTTGGTCCTTATCGATCTGGGGCTGTGGCGCCTGCTCAGTGCCAATGGCAGCAACTGGAAACTGTTGGTGCGGCTGGTGATTTTTTCGTTGTTCAGTGTCCTGCTGTTCAACGAAGGCCTGAACCCCATGGAGCCGGCGCCCTGGGCCGACAATGTCCCGCTGCACCTGGCGGCGACCGGATTGCAGATCGGCTGGTGGTTGTTCGGTGCGCGCACCCTGACGGTGCTGATCGGCGCGGGGATGATGCAACGGGTCGGGCATACGGGGCGCTTGCTCCAGGATTTGCTCGGCGCGGTGATTTTCCTGATCGCGATCATCGCGGCTCTGGCGTATGTCCTCGACCTGCCGGTCAAGGGCGTGCTGGCAACCTCCGGCGCGTTGGCGATCATCGTCGGCCTGGCCTTGCAAAGTACCCTCAGCGACGTGTTCTCCGGGATCGTCCTGAACACCACCAAACCCTATCAACTGGATGACTGGATCTCGATCGACGGCACCGAAGGTCGGGTCACCGATATCGACTGGCGCGCGACGCGCCTGCAAACCTCCCAAGGCAGCATGGCGGTGATCCCCAACTCCCTGGCGGCCAAGGCCAAGATCATCAATTTCAGCCGGCCCAGTGACATTTTTGGTGTCTCTATCAGCCTGCAACTGAGCCCGCACGCACGTCCGCAAACCGTCATCGAAGCACTGGAGCGGGCGATGGAGGGTTGTCGTTATCTGTTGAACAAACCGGCGCCGTGTGTCGCGTTGAAAGGCTCCAGCGCCACCGGCGTGGAATACGAAATCAGTGGTTTCGTGGTCTCCATGGACCAGAAGCGCATGGTCCGAAACCTGCTGTTCGATTTGGCATTCCGGCACTTGCAGGCCAGCGGGGTCAGCCTGTTGTCGAGCGTCGAACCCAACGCACCTGCCAACCTGTCGCGGCCACGGGCATTGCTGGACGCGTCGAACATTTTCTCGACCCTGCGTCAGGAAGAGAAAGAAACCTTCAGCCAGAACATGACACTGCAAACCTTCCGCGCCGGCGAAATGATCCTGCCGGCGGGGGAGGTCAGCGATCATTTGTTCATCATCGAATCCGGTGTGGTGTCGGTGGAGCTGAGCCGTGGCGGGGTCAAGTTCGAGTCCGGGCGCATGGGCCCGGGTGAGGTGATCGGCGAAGGCGGGATCTTGTCCGATACGGCGCTACCGGCGGACTTCAGCGCCAAGACGTTCTGCAGCTTGTACCGGATCGAAAAGGAATACCTCACACCGTGTCTGGATGCACGACACGACATCAGCGAAGCGATGAAGGCGTTACTGGATTTCCGCTTGAACAAGGCGCAGACGTTGACCCAGGAAGCACCTAGGGTTGTGCAGAAGAAGGGGTTTTTGCAGTGGCTGCGCAATCGAGCGTAAGGGCTCGGAGATCACGGGAGCGGGTGCAATCGAGTGCACCGTCAGCCGGCGTCCCATTGGCATCCTCAACTTCCCAATAATTGGCTATTTTCTGCCATTCAGTGCGCGATTAACGTAGCTCCACATCCCTTGTGACTGGAGCTCACCATGCAACCGCGTATCGATTTCTACACCGCGTCCCCCGATGCACTCAAAGCCATGATCGCGCTGGAAACCGCTGTTTCGAAGTTGCCGCTTGAAAAGACCTTGATCGAACTGGTCAAGCTGCGTACCTCGCAAATCAACGGCTGCGCCTTCTGCCTTGATATGCACAGCGCCGATGCCCGCAAGGGCGGTGAAGACGAGCGCCGCCTGTACACACTGTCGGCCTGGCGTGAAACGCCGTTTTTTTCCCCACGTGAACGTGCTGCGCTGGCCTGGACCGAGTCCTTGACGCTGCTGAGCCAGACCCACGCCCCGGATGAGGACTACGAGCTGGCGGCGTCCGAGTTCAGCCCGAAGGAACTGGTCGACTTGACTGTGGCCATTACCACGATCAACGCCTGGAACCGTCTGGCGGTTGGTTTCCGCAAAATGCCTCAAGCCTGATCAATGAGCGTCTGCTGACGGTGCGGCCGGTGGTTGCACCTTGCGCATCAAGGGCACCATCGCCGTGGCGATGATGAAGCAGACCATGATCATCAGGAACGCATCGCCGTAGGTTTGTGTCTGCGCTTCGCGATAAGTCAGCAGCCACAGCTGATGCAGGCTGGCGGTGACGCCCGCGTCACCGCTTTGGCCGAGGGTGGCGAAGTTGTTGCCGACCTGGGACAGCCACTGGTTCAGTGCTTCGTTGGTGCTGTTGAGATTTTCCGCCAACCGGGTGAAGTGCAGGTTGGTGCGGTCATTGAGAATGGTCGCGCACGCGGCGATGCCGATGGCACCTCCCAGGTTTCGCATCAGGTTGAATAACCCCGAAGCATGTTTGAGCCGCGCCGGTGCCAGACCACCCAAGGTCAACGTCACCGCTGGCGGCACCGCCAATTGTTGGGCAATCCCGCGCAGCGCTTGCGGCAGCATCAATTCCTTGGCCCCCCAGTCATGGGTGATCGGGCTGAAATCCCACATCGACAACGCGAACAACCCCAGGCCGATCATCATGACCCAGCGCAGATCGATGCGATTGGCCAGAAAGGCGTACAGCGGAATCGCCATGATCTGGAACACCCCGGTGGAGAAAACCGCCAGACCAATGTCCAGTGCGCCATAGCCACGTACCCGGCCGAGAAACAGCGGCGTCAGGTAAATGGTGGCGAACAGGCCGATGCCGGTCACGAACGAAAAGAAGCAGCCAAGGGCGAAGTTGCGGTCTTTCAGGGCGCGCAAATCGACGATCGGGTTGGCGACGTGCAAGGTTCGACCAATGAACGCCAGGCCGGCCAATGCGCTGACCCATGCCGTGGTCAGAATCGTGCTATCGCTGAACCAGTTCCAGCGCGGGCCTTCTTCGAGGGTGTATTCCAGGCAGCCGAGAAACAGCGCCATGAACACCATGCTCAAGTAGTCAGCCCCTTTAAGCAGCGACAATTCCGGCTGATCGATCTTCACCAGCATCGGCACCGCCACCGCGACGAAAATTCCCGGCACCAGGTTGATGTAGAACAGCCAGTGCCAGGAAGAAACATCGGTAATCCAGCCACCGATGACCGGCCCCAGGGTCGGTGCCAACGACGCCACCGCGCCAATGGTCGCAGCCGCGATCACCCGTTGCTTGCCGGTGAAGAAAAAGAACGCGGTGGTGAACACCAGCGGGATCATCGAACCGCCGAGAAACCCTTGCAGGGCGCGGAAGGCGATCATGCTCTGAATGTTCCAGGCCGCGCCGCAGAGCAGGCTGGCCACGGTGAAACCCACCGCAGAAGCGCAGAACAGCCAGCGTGTCGAGAACACTCGGGACAGCCAGCCGGACAGCGGGATCACGATGATTTCAGCAATCAGGTAACTGGTTTGCACCCACGCCGTTTCGTCGGTTCCCGCCGAGAGCCCGCCGCCGATGTCGCGCAGCGAGGCCGAGACGATCTGGATGTCCAGCAGCGCAATGAACATGCCGATGCACATCGTGGCGAAGGCGAAAACCTTGGTCGCCGTTGCCATGTCGGCGGCATTGAACGGTTGTGCGGGGGCGGCGAGAGTGCGGCTCATGGCGCACTGGCCACGGCTGGCGTTTCGGCTTCCTTGCGAGTGTCCACTTCAGCGGTGACCGACAGGCCCGGACGCAGATGGCCGAGCACGCCATCGGCCGGATCAAGCGCGATGCGCACCGGCACCCGCTGGACGATTTTGGTGAAGTTGCCGGTGGCGTTTTCTGGTGGCAGCACGCTGAACTGCGAACCACTGGCCGGCGCAAGGCTGTCCAGATGACCGTGGAATTCCTGCCCCGAGAGCACGTCGGCATGAATGATCACCCGTTGCCCCGGTGTCATTCGCGATAGCTGATCTTCCTTGAAATTGGCATCGACCCACAGCCCGCTGGCCGGTACCACCGACAGCAGTTGCGAACCCGCCTGGGCATACGCGCCGACCCGCGCTCGGCGATTGCCGATCACGCCGTCCACCGGGGCCTTCAGTTCGGTGTAGCCCACATTCAACTGCGCCAGATCGCGTTCGGCACGGGCCTGCATCAGCGCCGCGTGAGCTTGTTGTTTCTGGGTTGCAATCACATTCAACTGACGTTGTGCGGCGAGCAATTCAGCCTGGGCCCGGGCGCTGAGGGCTTGGGCGGTCTTGAAAGTGGCGTTGGCGCGTTGGGCGCTTTCCACCGAGACAGCGTTGCTGCCGATCAGTTTTCTATAGCGAGCATCGTCATCCCGGGAGCGGGTGGTTTCGGCGCCGGCGGCATCAATTCCGGCGCGGGCCTGGCCGATCACCGCGTGTTGCAATTGTTCAGTGGCATCGAGATTGGCGAGCAGCGCTTCTTCGGCGGCCACCGCACCTTCGGCCTTGGCCAGGTTGGCGCGGTAATCGCGGGAGTCGAGACGAATCAGCACATCGCCGGCCTTGACCTTCTGGTTGTCGGTGACCAGCACCTCTTCGATATAACCCGCCACCTTCGGCCCGATCACCGTCACGTCGCCGCCGATGTAAGCATCGTCGGTTTCTTCGATGAAACGGCCAACGGTCCACCAATGAGTCGCATACAGCCCGGCGAACACCAGGGCAGCGATAACCACAGCCAGCAAGATCAACCGTTTGAGCAGGGGAGGCTTGGGTGTGCTCACCGGGACTGCGAGGTCGGGTTCAAGGGTGGGCATGCTGGTCATAGGGATTACCTGTGGGATGCGGGTATTTATTACGAATGTAATATGACGTAGGTAATATTTTGTGGCAATTGATTTTTGTTGCCGATCGTCAGGTGGCCTCGTGGAAAGAAAGCTAACCATTTGTTTAAGAAATGTAAGCGTTGTAGGACGCGTCTTGCATTTGCGTAGGAACGATCTGACTATCACTCGCATTAATGGAGTGGCATTAAGCCATTTAATGACCGCAAGGATGTTGAGTGCCGTATTCGTTTTGCGCTGTTCCTCGTCGTAGTCCCACGCCTTGCACGCTGTTGTCGGCCTTGCTGCTGAGCCTGAGTGTTTCCTCGCTCAAGGCGGCCGAACCCTCCGCTCCAGGCCAGGAAGTGCTACGCCAGCAGCAACAACAACAGCGCGACCTGCAACAACTGCAACTGGAACAGCGCCGCCGGCAACTGGAGCGCGGCAGTTTTGGTGCGGCGCCGGTCACGCCTGTCGTTCCTGCCACGGTGCCTGCCGATGAGCGCTGCTGGCCCCTGAGCGGAACGCGCATTGGCGGCGTGACGCTGATCAGCAGCCAGACACTCAATGAGCGAATCAAACCGCAGCTGTCGTCGTGCATGGGCGTCGGTCAGATCAACCATTTGCTGGCGACCATCACTGGCCTGTATGTCGAGGCGGGTTACATCGCCAGTCGGCCGTACCTGCGCAGCGCGCCAGCGGCGGGGCAGTCGCTGGATATCGTGGTCGATGAAGGCTACGTCGAGTCCATCGAGCTGGCCGACCAGAGTCTGCCGGTGTCCCTTGGCGGTGCATTTCCCGGCATGCTCGGCAAGCCGCTGAACCTGCGGGACCTGGAGCAAGGCCTGGATCAGTTGAACCGCTTGCGCTCCGTGGATTTCACCGCCGACATCGCCCCCGGCAGCCAGCCCGGTGCTTCACGACTGATCCTGCGTTCGCGCACCCATGGGCAGTCGCGTTGGGCGTTGGGCCTGGGCGTGGACAACCTCGGCAGCGCCAGCACCGGGCGCGATCGCGACACCTTGAACCTGAGCCTGGACAGCCCGCTGGAGTTCAACGACGCGCTCAATCTGAACGTCAGCGACACCCTCAATCAGGGCGACCGCTACAGCCGCAATGCCAGTTTGTACTACGCCATTCCCTACGGTTACTGGACTTACAGCCTGTTCGCCAGCCACGCCGAATACCGTGCGCCGTTCAAACTCAGCACGCTGACATTCCACAGCACCGGCATCACCGATCAACTGAGCCTGCGCGCCGACCGAGTGCTGTGGCGAGATCAAAGCCGTCAACTGAGCGCCAACCTGCAACTGGCCCACAAGGACGTCGACAGTTACTTGGAAAACATTCGCCTGGGCATCCAGAGCCCGACCCTGACCGTGGCCGAAGCCGGACTCAATCTGTTCTGGCTCAACAGCGCGGTGTGGAACCTGGACATCCATTACGCCCAAGGGCTGCGCTGGCTCGGTGCCGACGACGATGCCCAACGCCAGGTCAACGACGTGCCCAAGGCGCAGTTTCGCAAATACCGCGCCGGCCTCAGCCAGTGGCGCAATGGCCAACTCGGTCAGCAGGCCTGGCAATGGCAGAGCCAGTTCAACGTGCAATACAGCTCCGATCCGCTGCCGGCCATCGAGCAATTGCTGGGCACCGACGATTCCGCGGTGCGCGGCTATCGGGTCAGCAGTGCGTCCGGTGCCAGTGGCGCGATCTGGCGCAATACCTTGCGCCTGCCATTGCGTAGCGCTTTGCCAGTGCAGATCACCCCACGTTTGGGCCTGGATAACGGCTGGATCAAGGCCGACCACGGCGCTCAAGGGCAACGCCTGAGCGGCGCCAGCGCCGGGGTCAACTTGAGCTGGAAAAACCTGCAAGTCGACGTTGATTACCAACGCAGCCTCAATACCCCCAACGGTTTGCAACATGAGCCAGAGACCTGGCTGATGCGCGTGGGGTTGCAGATATGAACACCAACAAACAGCCGTCGGACCTGAGCGCCACAGCCACGGCCAACAACTCAGCGCGCAACGTGATGCCGCACTTTAATTGAGAGGTTTTTATGCCTGCACAGACATTTGCGTTTCATCTTTCCCCTCGGGGCAAACTGCGCTGGGCAATTGCCAGCCTGTTCCTGATTGCTCACCTGCCCAACGCTTTGGCAGGGGGCGTAGTGGTCGCGCCAGGCCCCGGCGGCACCGCGCAATTGCAAACCCAGGGCGGCGTGCCCATCGTCAACATCGTTGCGCCTAATGGTTCCGGCCTGTCCCATAACCAGTTCCTGGACTACAACGTCGACCGTCAGGGCCTGGTGCTGAACAACGCGCTGCAAGCCGGGCAGTCGCAACTCGCCGGGCAACTGGCAGCCAACCCACAATTCAAGGGGCAGGCCGCGAGCGTGATCCTCAATGAAGTGATCAGTCGCAACCCCTCGGCCCTCAACGGCGCCCAGGAGATCTTCGGTCGCGCCGCCGATTATGTGTTGGCCAACCCCAACGGAATTTCGGTGAACGGCGGCAGTTTCATTAACACCCCGAACGCCAATCTGGTGGTCGGTCGCCCCGAACTGAACGACGGCAAGCTGCAAACCCTCAGTACCCGCGACGCCACCGGCTCGTTGCAGATTCAAGGTGCGGGCCTGCAAAACCGCGAAGGCTCGGTCAACCTGATCGCCCCACGCATCGACAGCCAGGGCAACCTGAGCGCCCGGGATCAGTTGAACCTCACCGTTGGCCGCAACCAGGTGGATTACGCCAGCAGCCAGGTGAAAACCGTGGACCCGGCCGGCAACTCTCAAGACCAACGCATCGACGCCAGCCTGTTCGGTGCGATGCAGGCTGGGCGCATCAACATCGTCAGCACCGCCGAGGGCGCGGGGGTGCGGGTCGGTCCGGTACAGGTCGACGGTCGTGATGGCGTACAGATTCGTTCCGCCGGTGACCTGAGTATCAGCGGTCAAGCTGTTCCCGACATCCTCGATGTGGTCCGCGCCGGTGTGCGCAGCAGTCAGGGCGATGTCGGTCTGCACAGCGGCAAGGACCTGCTGCTGGCTGCTGCTGATGTCAGTGGCCGTGACGTCAAGGTCGACGCCAAACGCAACCTGACCTTGACCACCGTCGAAAGCCGCAAGCTGCAAGAGAAACGCGAAAACTGGAACAACAGCACCATCGGCATCACCTGGGAAACCTATGACCGGACCCAGACCGACAGCGACTCGCGCCAGCACGGCAGCCAGATTCTCGCCAGCCGGGACGCGCATTTGTCGTCCGGTGCCAACACCGAACTCAAGGCGGCCAAGGTCGACGCTGCCAATACTCTCAGCGTCCAGAGCGGCGGCGATCTGCGCCTGACCGCCGCCACCGAAAGCCATACCCAAACCGATCAGGGCAACCATCGCAAACACCTGTGGAAAGCCAACTGGGACACCAGCAGCGAAGAGCAGCGCAGCATCACCAGCCAGTTGAAGGGCGGCAATATCGCCTTGGCCACGGCGGAGTTGTTACGTGCCGAGGGCGCGGAGTTGAGCAGCAAGGGTGATATCCAACTCGCCGGCAAACAGGTCGAGATCACCAGCGCCAGCCGTACCCAACGCAACAGCGACAACCGCTATTCCGGTGACTTGGTGGGCGGCGGTTTCTTCGGCAAGACCGGCGACGCGGATCGGGGCAAAACCCTGAATCAGGGCAGCAAGGTCAATGCCGGCGGCAAACTGATCGTCAAGGCTGACGATGTGCGCATCAGTGGCAGTCAGGTGCGCGGCGGCAGCGAAGCCAGCGTGATCAGCGACAATGGCTCGTTGGTCATCGATGGCGTGCAAGACACCTCCCATGCCAACAGCCACGACAAGAACAGCAAGTTTTTTGGCATCACCAAGGATGAAACCCGTCAGAACGCCAAGGACAGCACCACGGTACGCAGCGAGCTGACCTCCGACAGCAACCTCAAACTCAATAGCGCCAAAGACATCGAAGTGGCCGGCTCTACGGTCAAGGCTGGCGGTACCCTCAGCGCCGAGGCGGTGGGGGACGTCAATGTGCATTCCGCGCAGAACACCCATGAGGCCGGCAACACTACCGAAACCCGTGGCTTCGATGCCTATGCCAAGGAAAACACCCTGGGCGCCGGGCAGTACCGCGCCGGTGTGCATTACGAAGACAAGCAGCAAACCGCGAGTAGCCGTGATGTCAGCCAGCAAGGCTCCAGCCTCAGCGGCGCCAACGTGCAACTGGCGGCAGGCGGTGATCTGACCCTTAAAGGTGCCGAGGTCAAAGCCAAAAACGGCGACGCGACCCTGAGCGGTAAAAACGTGTCGCTGCTGGTCGAGCAGGACAGCCACAGCACTTCGACGGACACAACCAGCACCAGCGGCGGTTTCTACTACACCGGCGGCCTCGATCGTGCCGGCAGCGGAGTGGACTTCACCTACAGCACGTCCCAGGACACCACGAACAAAACCACCGCACAAACCACCAGCGTCCAAAGCAGCGGCAACCTGAATATAAACACCGGCAAACTCACCACTGAAGGCGCGCGTATTGATGCGGGCAGAGGTCTGAATGTCGCCGCCACCGAAGTCGACAATCGGGCCGCGAGCAACTCCGACAGCAGCACTCATACACAGAGCAACTGGTCGGCAGATGTCGGTGCCAACGTCGAATACAAAGACATCGCCCGGCCGATCGCCAAAGCCGTCGAAGGCGTACTGAACGGCAAGGTGCCGGACAAGGACACACTCTCCAATCTCGGCCAGCCGAATGTCGGCATCGACGTGGCGATCGGTCATCAGAACGGCAGCCATACCGAGCAAAGCAGCAACGCCGTGGTCAGCCAGTTCAAGGGTGGCACGGTGGACGTGAATGTCGCTGGCACATTGCAGGATCAGGGCACTCAGTACCAGGCGAGTGCGGGCAAAGTGAACATCAGTGCCGACACGTTGGTGGCGAACGCCGCGAGCAATACCCAGGGGAGCACTGATCAGGCGCTGGATGCCAAGGCTGACGTGCGGGTCTACACCAAAACCGGTGAGGACGTGAATGTCAGCGGCAGCGGTGCGGGCGGCAGCAGCCAGACGCGCAAAGACAGCTCCACCGCTGTGGTCGGCGGCTATGCCGGTAGCCAAGGCGTGAGCATCAACCTGCGGAATGACGGCCAGTTTGAAGGCAGCCATTTCGATGGCGGGCAGGGTGGTGTTTCGATTAAAACCGACGGTGATCTGGCGTTGAATCAGGCTGATGACCGCCAGAGTAGCGACAGCTCCAGCCTGCGTGGCAATGGTTCGCTGAGCGTCGGAACCGCGCCTGGCACCGATGGCACTAACGTCAACCTCGGTGCCGGTTTCCAGCTCGATCACAAAGGCAATCAGACTCAGGACAGCCAGGCTCGCATGGCAAGTATCGAGGGCAAAGGCCCGGTGCAATTGAGCAGCGGCGGCGACCAGATCCTGCAAGGGACGACAATCGATACCGTCGGCGCCATCCACCTGAAGGCCGACGGCAAACTCGACCTGCAAGCGGCCACCGACACCCATCACGCCACCGGCAGCAATCTCGGCGGCGGTTTGAAGGTGGGCGGCAGCAAAACCAATACCGAGAAAAGCCTCGATCAGGGCGGCAACCTGAGCGCCAACTTCAACATCGGTCGGGTCAATGAAAGCAACCAGACACTGAGTGGCGGCAAGCTCAAAAGCCAGGACAAGATTCAACTCAGCGGCGATTCGATCCACCTGCAAGGCACTCAGGTCAGCGCGTCGAACGTTGCCCTTGATGCGCAAAACGGCGGGATCTATCAGGAGTCGGCTCAGTCCACGCAAAACCACACGAACTGGAACGTCGCCCTGAATGCCGGCGGTAATCTGAGCAACAGCACTCCGACGGCCACCAACGAAAAAGACGTGGCCAAGAGTGATCATGGCTTCAATGCCGGGGCCAAGGTGGGCGTGGATTACTTGCAAGGCACGACTCAGCAGAACAGCCAGATCAAGGCTGACAGCGTGGTATTGAACAGCGCGGGCGATGCGCAGTTTGCCGGTGCGCGGATCGATGCGACGAAGGTCAGCGGCAAGGTCGCTGGCGACCTGACCGTGGAAAGCCGTCAAGACAGCCAGACCAGCGCGAAGGTCGATGTTGACCTCGGTTTGACCGGCAAAAAAACAGCGTCCGCTGACAAGGACAAAGTGGCCGACAACACTAAACCGGGCGGGACGAACTACAAGCCGACCCTGAAACTGGATGCCGGTTACGCCCATAAGGACAGCGTCAACCAGGCGTCCGGCATCAACGGCATACAAGGCGTGAATCTCAAGGTTGGCGGTGCAACGCAATTGACCGGTGCACGGGTTGCGTCATCTGAAGGTCGTGTGGATTTAGGGGGCTCCAAGGTCAGCACCACCGACCTGAGCAACCGCGATTACGGGGTCAAGGCTGGACTCGATCTGCCAGAAAAACCGCAAACCGAGGGCAGCAAACCCGACGTTTCCGCCGCTGGGGAACACAGCGTCAAACTAGGCCCCGTGACCCTTGGCGGTCATTACGACAGCCAGATACTGCAAGCCGGGATCGACGAGAAAAACATCTAAGCCCCACATGCATCCCCCAGTGGGAGCGGGCTTGCTCGCGAAAGTAGTGGGTCAATCGACATCAATGTTGCTGACACACTTTCGCGAGCAAGCCCGCTCCCACAGGGACCGCGTTACTGCCGTTTGAAGCGGGTCATCAGTGATGACTGGTTGAAACATCCCTCGGGAATCCCGCATGGAAATGACACAAACGGAAATCGGAGACGGTCATTTCGGAAACTTCCCACATCCAGCATTTGAGCTTCCCGGTAGGGTCAATGGCCCCGGCAATGTGCCGAGCCTCCCAAGGAAGAACGCACCATGACCAGAAAGGCCGTTATCGTTTTCAGCGGCGGACAGGATTCAACCACCTGCTTGATCCACGCATTGCCGCTGTACGATGAAATTCATTGCATTACGTTTGATTATGGCCAGCGCCATCGTGCAGAAATCGAAGTGGCGCAACAGCTTTCAAAGCAGCTTGGCGTGAAGGTGCACAAGGTATTGGACACTTCATTGCTAAACGAACTGGCTATCAGCAGCTTGACGCGCGATCACATTCCCATTGCAAGGAGTACGGGAGAGGGCGTGCCTGATACGTTCGTGCCGGGCAGGAATATTCTGTTTTTAACGTTGGCTTCTATTTATGCCTATCAAGTAGGTGCGGAAGCTGTCATCACGGGTGTTTGTGAAACGGATTTCTCTGGCTATCCGGATTGTCGAGATGAGTTTGTGAAGGCTATGAATAAAGCTATTGAGTTGGGGATGGATTATAAATTGCGAGTTGAGACGCCGCTTATGTGGCTGAATAAAGCTGAGACCTGGGCTTTGGCTGATTATCATGAGAAGTTGGATTTGGTTCGTTGCCATACATTGACTTGCTATAACGGAATAATGGGGAGTGGGTGCGGCGACTGTGATGCGTGCGCTCTTCGTGCGAAAGGGTTGAGTGAGTTTTTGGAGAGTAGAGCTGAGCATGTTCAAAGTATAAAAACTAAATTAGAGGTATAGAAGGTAATGTGCAGTAGGGGAGTAGAGATTAGCAGCTAATTAATACTCCCCTAAACCTTGTGCGGTTTTAGTTTCAGAAATGTATTTTTTAAATAATGACCTTGCTCCGTAGGCCGGCAGAATATTAAAAACAGCAAAACACATTTTTATAGCAATCTGTACATAGACCAGATGTAGTATTTCGCTGTTTTGCATGGTTCCATAAAATGCAATAAAGCAAAAAATGAAACTGTCGATTATCACTGCGAAGAATGTGCTGAAAAATACTCGTAGAAAAAGAAGTCTGGAGTTTGTAAGTTCTTTTATTTTACATAGCAAATAAGAATTTACGTGCTCGGAAAAAAGAAAAGAAATGGAAGACGCCACTGATACGGATGAAACATGGCTGATGAGCTCACCATAGGAGCTATCAAATTTCCAGCTAGGTAGCCCTGGAAGATAGCTAGTGGCATTTAATAGAACAAAAACAAACGCATTGCTTAAGAAGGCAAACAAAATAGCTTTTCTTGCCAGTCTGAATCCATAAAACTCGTTCAATAAGTCGACTATTAGAAATGTCAATGGATACAGGAATACGCCAGGGGTGACAATAACGTTAAATTGCTCTAGGTAAAACAGTTTTGCGGTTGCGAAATTTGTAAAGATGTACAGCGTAAAAAGTATTAGATTTAGAGCAACAAAAATAATCCACGCTCCTTCATGACGATCATTTATTTCGTATGCGGTCAGTGCTGTCCCGCGAGAATAGTATTTCCGATACACATTTTTAATTTCTCCTTTGTTTAAATTGTCCAGTATCTCGCTTTTTAACAGTGCGCTTAGCGTTATTTTGATAACTTTTCCAGTGGAGAGGATCATAATTATTGCTAGGTTTTTATCGTTTTCAAATCCTAATAGTTTGTATTTACTATTCTCGATCTCATCCTTGTTAACCATTAAACCTTTCCTCAACGATTTCCCCTACTACACAGAAAACATCAGAGGCAAGAGCGAAATCATTGGCTATAAATAACTTTCTTGTAGTCTTGTTGTATGTTAATTTTTCACTGTCGCCATTCAAAAGTCCTTTGTTTATTATCAGCAGATCTCCAGGTTCATTGGCTCCACTGATTTCGCTCTCAAGAAGAACTCCGATTAAATTACACGCTGCGCCGAAATAGTAAGTCAAAGGGTGAAGTGTCGCGAGCTCACCGATTCTTTTGTCCAGGTTCTGAATAAGCAAGCTTTCTTTTATTATGGGGACTGCTGCTGGGTTCATGTTTCCGTGAAGGGAAATACTACTTTCTATTATCTCTTTCTTCTCAAAATCTATGCTTTCTATTTCTTTGTAGGATACTCCGAAAAAATCAGAGATCTTGCGAATTGTGGTCTGTTGAACGTTTACAACCTTGCCCTCCAATATGTTATATATCGTGGTTCTGGTTAAGCCTATGGAGTTGCACAGTGATAGTTGTGTTTCTCCGCGGCTTTTTATCAAATACTTGATATTATTTTTCAAGTTTTCTGTTTTTTCTTTTCTGTGCATTGGAAAATCACCGTTTGTTTATTGCTAGAGAAAACCTCCCAGGTACAGCTGGGTAACGATGGTGGTGTTGTTTTCAGATAGCCCTTCATCCTGAGTGTCTGAATTATGTGCAAAATAATGTCGCAAGCACGTGGGCAAACGTTAAATAATGTTTCATGACGGGGGGCGGGCAAATCAAGGAGTTTTCTTACAGAAATCAGGAAGTAATAATGATTTTATGTGTGGCACGGTTTTAAACGGCAGAACCGTCTATTTTTTTGCAGTCATCGACTTCAATAGGGATGTATGAATATTAACCACTTATAATCATTTTTTTGCACAGATGTTCACTTGTTTGATTAACAAAGTTAAATTTATTACTTATATATTTACCTCTCCGATAACACGCGTACAGTAAGCATCCTTGTCCCGGCTGGCAGTGTGGGACTTGCATTTTTAACTTTGCAAGGAGCTCTGTTATGAAAAAATTCGCCACCAAATCCGCAGAATCACCAAACGATTCTTCCAACGACACCGTCGATTCATCCCGTCCCGCCAAAGTCGCCGAACAACTCGTCAGCGTGCCTCTGCGCACTCACACACGTCCCGCCTCTGCGAGCTATTTCTTCGCCGTCGTTCCGGATGTCGACACGGAAGCTCTGCTCTGTCACGCCTCTGAAACCCTTGCCTCACTCAGTGTCATGGCCACCGATCTTGCCCGTGAGCTGGAAGGCCCTCGTCGCCATGTCATTGTGGGTATTCAGCAACTGTCCGCGCTGGGGGAATTGCTGGTCAATCGCGCGTTGGACAACCTGGAGCCGCCCCGGGGATCGTCTGAAGGTCGTCCAACGGCCAGTGCTGAATAATCGTGTGCCTTTTCCCAATGGAGGTTTTTTGTCATGGATCGATACATGCCCGTTACCGGCGTCGACTGCAACGTCCCATCATTGCTGATCGACACTGAAGCACCCCTGGATGTGTTGCATGAAACGGCGGCCTACCGCATTCGTACCGCAACGCAACTGCTGGAGAGCTTTGCGTTTGGCGAGGGTGTCCACAGTGAGCTGGCGCGGGTGTTGGTGACTTCATTGCGCGATGGCTGTGATTTGCTGGATGTCGTTGGACGACGGTTGCAGGGGCAGGTTTCCGTGCAGGAGAACAGGTAGTGCCGATCAATTAAGCCGTAATCCGATCCGTAGCAGCAGGCTTTGCCAGCTGCTACGGTCGGTGCCGTTCCTTGACTGAGCGGCTCCGACGGCCGGTTCCTGCGGCGGGTTAATCCCATTGCTTCCAGTTAATAGGAAGCATTACTATTCACGCCCCGTCTTCACAGCACATCGCAATGACCCCCAAGCTGCCCCGCAGACACGGCTTTTTCGAGCATTACGAAGAGTTGGTCGGGACCTGGACCCGTCGCCTGAGAAATCGTCAGCAGGCCGAGGACCTGGCCCACGACACCTTCGTGAGGGTGCTTGAGTCCGATTCGGCGGCGGTCGCACAACCTCGGGCGTATTTGCACCAGACCGCGCGCAACATCGCCGTGGATGGTTATCGGCGGGAGGATCGGCGGAGCGCCATGGAGTCGGAGGCGATCGATCACAGTGTGTCGTCGTCCGGCGACCCGGAGCATTTCATGCAGGCGATCCAGTTGGCTGACTCCATTGAACGGGCGCTCACCGAGTTGCCGGTCAACTGCCGCAAAGTGTTTGTCTGGCAGAAGATCGAAGGCATGACCCAGGCCGAAATCGCCGAACGCCTGGGGCTGTCCAAGAACATGGTGGAAAAGTATATGATCCGCACGCTGCGGCATCTGCGCGACCGCCTTGACGGATTGCAGCCATGATCGGCGGTGCCTTTTCATCCCCAGCCAAACAGGAACTTCCATGATGGATACTCGTGATTGTGCGTGCGGGCAAACAGCGGTTCGCGACGATGCGGCGCGGTGGTTTGTGCGTTTGCAGGAACCTGCGATCAGTGTCGAAGAGTCTCGGCATTTCGAAGCCTGGCTGGACGAACACCCTCAGCATCGCGACGAATTCCAGTTGCTCCAGGGCTTGTGGTCGGCAGCGGATTTGCTGCCGGCGGCGCGTCTGCAAGCCTTGTGTGAAACCCCGCCGGTGCGCAGCAAGCGTCGTCCGCTGGTGCGTTATGCGGTGGCGGCCAGCGTGTTGGCCGTCGCGCTCGGCCTGGGGTTGTTCAGCGGTTTGAATCACCCGGCGATCTACACCGCCGAATTTTCCACGGCCCTGGGCGAGCGACGTCATGTGGCGTTGCCGGACGGTTCGGTGATCGACTTGAACAGCCGCAGCCGCGTTGAGGTGCGCTATGAGAACGACCGCCGCAGTATCGAGCTGACGCAGGGCGAAGCGATGTTCAGCGTCGAGCACGACGCCCGCCGGCCCTTTGTGGTCGAGGCGGGCAGCGGCAAGGTCACGGTCACCGGCACCCGTTTTGATGTGCGCCGCGACACCGCCCAAACCCGGGTCGTGGTGGAGCAGGGCACCGTCAAGGTTCAGGGGCACGCTGCGGCGGACAGCGATTTCATCAGCCTCACGGCCGGTCTTGGCACGCACATCGATGCCCAAGGAAAAGTGGCCGCTGCCTACGCGGTCAATCCTGCCGAGCTGACCGCCTGGCGCAGCGGCAAACTGGTGTTCAGCAACGCCAGGCTCAGCGACGTCGCCGAGGAAGTTTCGCGCTATCGAGAGAAGCCGCTCACCGTCGGCAACGACAAAGTGGGCAATCTGCGCCTGACCAGCGTGTTCAAATCCGACAACACCGACGCACTGCTCAAGGCCTTGCCGAGCATTCTGCCGGTGGCCGTGCGTACCCTTGATGACGGCAGTCAGGAAATAATTTCAAAATAAATTCAGGTTTTTTTCGAGTTGATCGTCTTCCTGTCCAACTGCAACTGGTTTGCATTAACAGGCGCACACTCTTGCGATCCACAGGACTACGTTCGACGTGAAAAAATCCACCGCTAAAAACAATAAATCACCTTGGTTGCGCCTCGCTCTCGCCCTGGCTGTCACTGCGGCACTGCCCCAGGCTTTTGCCGCCGAGGCGATCCGCATCCCGGCGCAACCCCTGGGTCAGGCCCTGAGTGAACTGGGCCAGCAAACCTCGCTGCAGGTGTTTTTCAGCCCTGAGCTGGTCGCCGGCAAACAGGCCCCTGCAGTGGACGGCAACCTTTCGCCGGAAGACGCGTTGCGCCAACTGCTGCAAGGCAGCGGCTTGCAATACCAGATCGACGAAGGTTCGGTCACGTTGATGCCGGCTCCGACTTCGGCTGCCAACGGCCCTTTGGAACTGGGCGTGACCGACATCAAGGTGGTCGGCAACTGGCTCGGTGACGCCGATGCCGCCGTGGTGCAGAACCATCCCGGCGCCCGCACGGTGATTCGCCGTGAGGCGATGGTCGAGCAAGGCGCAATGAACGTCGGCGACGTGCTGAAGCGCGTGCCCGGTGTGCAAGTGCAGGACGCCAACGGCACCGGCGGCAGCGACATCTCCCTGAACGTCGGCGTGCGTGGCCTGACTTCACGCCTGTCGCCACGTTCCACCGTGTTGATTGACGGCGTGCCGGCAGCGTTCGCCCCGTACGGCCAGCCGCAGTTGTCCATGGCGCCGATTTCCTCCGGCAACCTCGACAGCATCGACGTGGTTCGCGGCGCTGGCTCTGTGCGTTACGGGCCGCAGAACGTCGGTGGCGTGATCAACTTTGTCACTCGCGCGATTCCGGAGAAAGCCACCGGTGAAATCGGCTCGACCCTGGAAACCTCCCAGCACGGTGGCTGGAAGCACATCGACACGGCGTTTCTCGGCGGCACCGCGGACAACGGCATCGGCATGGCGCTGCTGTACTCGGGCGTGAACGGCAACGGTTACCGTGAACGCAACAACGGCAACGACATCGACGACGTGATCCTCAAGACCCACTGGGCACCCACCGATGTCGACGATTTCAGCCTCAACTTTCACTACTACGACGCCAGCGCCGACATGCCCGGCGGCCTGACCCAGGCGCAGTACGACGCCGATCCGTACCAGTCCGACCGCAACAACGACAACTTCAGCGGCCGCCGCAAGGACGTCTCGTTCAAGTGGGTACGGCAGATCGACGACCGCACCCAGGCCGAAGTGCTGACTTACTATTCCGACAGCTTCCGTGGCAGCAACATCGCCGCTCGCGATCAGAAAACCCTCGGCTCGTTCCCGCGTACTTACTACACCTTCGGGATTGAACCGCGGGTGTCCCGTGTGTTCGATGTCGGCCCGACCACCCAGGAAGTGAGTGTCGGTTATCGCTACCTCAAGGAAGGCATGCACGAAGAGGCGAGCCGCCTGGCGCTGGTCAACAACGAGCCGGTCGCGACCAGGAGCTCGGACGGCCATGTGTATCAGGACCGCACCGGCGGCACTGAAGCCAACTCGGTGTACGTCGATAACAAAATCGACGTCGGCAACTGGACCATCACCCCCGGCATCCGCTTTGAACACATCAGCACCGACTGGCACGACCGCCCGGTGCTCGACACCGCCGGCAGACCGGTGCCGGAAAAGAACCGCAGCATCGAAAGCAACGAGCCACTGCCGGCCCTGAGCGTGATGTATCACGTGTCGGAGGAGTGGAAGCTGTTCGCCAACTACGAAACCTCGTTCGGCAGCCTGCAGTATTTCCAGCTCGGCCAGGGTGGCTCGGGTGACGAACCCGCCAATGGCCTGGAACCGGAAAAGGCCAAGACCTACGAGGTCGGCACGCGCTACAACAATGATGTGTGGGGCGGGGAAGTGACGCTGTTCTACATCGACTTCGATAAAGAGCTGCAATACATCAGCAACGATGCGGGCTGGACCAACCTCGGCGCGACCACGCACCAGGGTCTTGAAGCCTCGGTGCATTACGACATGGCGGCGCTGGACCCACGGCTCGATGGCCTGACCGCCAATGCCGGCTTCACCTACACGCGCGCCGTTTATGAAGGCGAGATCCCGGGCTTCAAGGGCCGTGACCTGCCGTTCTACTCGCGTCAGGTGGCGACCGCCGGTCTGCGTTACGACATCGACCGCTGGACCTATAACCTCGATGCCTTTGCCCAGTCCAAGCAGCGTTCGCCGGGCGTGGCGGTGAACGCTGATGGCAGTTTCAGCGGCAACTACATCACCGAAGGCACTGCGGACGGCCAGTACGGCGACATTCCGGGTTACGTCACCTGGAACGTACGCGGCGGTTATGACTTCGGCGCGACGCTTTCGAACCTGAAAGTCGGTGCCGGGGTGAAGAACATTTTCGACAAGCAGTACTTCACCCGTTCCAGCGACAACAACTCGGGGATGTACGTTGGCGCTCCGCGCACGTTCTTTGTGCAGGCTAGCGTCGGGTTCTGAGACCGAGGTGACTTCATCGCGAGCAGGCTCGCTCCCACACTTGATCGGCGTCGAACACAGACAGTGTGTGCACCGACGATTCCTGTGGGAGTGAGCCTGCTCGCGATGCTTTTAGACTTTCAACACCTTTCCGCCAATAGCCACCGCCACCAGCAACACCGCCATCAACCCGAAGGCAAAACTCAAACTGCTGCCATGGGCGATAAACCCGATCAACGCAGGCCCCGCAAGAATCCCCGCATAACCCAGTGTGGTAATGGCCGGTACGGCGACGCTTTCGGGCATCACCGTCTGTTTGCCCACGGCGGTGTACAGCACCGGCACAATGTTCGAACAACCCGCTCCCAACATTGCATAACCCACCAGCGCCGCTTCCCAGCTCGGGGCGAAGGTCGCTACAAACAGACCCGCTGCGGCCGTCAACCCACCGAACACAATCACCCGCGTGGCGCCGAGACGACGCACGATCGAGTCACCGGTCAACCGTCCGACGGTCATGGTCAGCGCAAACGCCGCGTAACCCAGTCCCGCATAAGCGGTGTCGATCCCGCGTTCCTGTGCCAGGAACACCGCGCTCCAGTCGAGCGCCGCGCCTTCGGCGAGGAACACGATGAAACACATCCCGCCGATGAACAGCACGATGCCATGGGGAACGGCAAACGCCGGCCCCGAACTTTCGCTGCCGTAAGGCAAGAGGTGCGGCGCGGCCTTGGCCAGGGCGATCAGCAGCATCACGATCACTACCAGCGTTGCTCCCAGCGGTGAAACCCCGAAGCCGAGCAGGGCGCTGACGCCCGCCGCACCGACTATCCCGCCGAGGCTGAACAGCCCATGGAAGCCCGACATCATGGTCTTGCCGCTGGCCCGTTCGACGATCACCGCTTGCAGGTTCACCGTCGAATCCACCGTACCCAGCCCCGCGCCGAACATGAACAACGCAGCAATCAACGCCGGAATCGACGTCACCGTCGCCAGCAGCGGCAGGGCCGCGCAGATCAGCAATACCCCGGCGCTCACCACCCGGCGACAACCGAAACGCGTGGCCAGAAGCCCCGCCAACGGCATCGCCAGAATCGACCCCACCCCCAGGCACAACAGCAGCAAACCGAGCGTCCCTTCATCCAGCCCGGCCCGAGCCTTGGCATAAGGCACCAGCGGCGCCCACGCAGCGATGCCGAAACCGGCGATGAAAAAGGCGATGCGCGTGGACATCTGCTCCAGGCGTCCGGGAACAAATGCGGTTTGGGTGTTGAGGTTGGTCATATCAATCCTTGGCAAAAGCGTCGCGTACCCAAGGGACAGTGATCGACCTGTAAGGGTTCGATATCCAGTCCGCGGGATTGGCAGTCAGGCAGGGCGCCATCGTTGCACAGCGTGACCCTCTGCCGCGAGCGCAAGTGCCGTCAATGTCCGGTTGGAGGCGATATGGACCATCCCCCTCAGGCTTTATTCGATGAAGGGAAAGATTGACGGTTGAAATAGCGTTGATGCATTTTTCAGGCACTTTCTGGCTGACTTCAGGACCGAACCATGACGCCGTTCTACGATGCTCGAGGCAATATCTATGCGGTTGTGGCGCCTGACGCCGTGCGCCGGGCAGGTATGGATTTACCCGCGCAGGCCAGTCGCGCTGCGCAAACCCGCGCGGCATGGGCGGTTTCGGCTATCGAGGCTTTTTGTGGCTGGGCACCCGGTACACAACCGCCGGGTAGCAAGGATCATCGTTGCGATGGCTTGCTGATCGGGCCGTTTCAAGACTCGCCACCGTTTGACCTGCTGATCGTCAACACCGACGGCACTCTGGCCGAGCGCAGTGGCAACGGGCTGACGATTTTCTCTCAGGCCCTGAGTGAGCAAGGGCGGCTGCCTGGGGATGAGGTTTGTTTGCTCAGGGTTCATCACGACAAGGCTGATGCGGTTTCGCCAGTGGGTACTTCGGTGAAACCGGCCGAGGTCGAGGGTGTGAAAGGGTTCTGGCTGGATTTGGGCAAACCCTCATTCGGGCCTGACGCGGTGGGGGCAAAAGGGGTTGATGACGTGCTGTTGAACGATCGCGATGTCAGCCATGTGCAGGCGTTGTCGGCGCTTGATTTCTCCTGGTCGCGCAGCCAGTTCGTGCGTATCGGCAATCCGCATTGCGTGACGCTTTTGGAGAGCGCTGATGCATTACCGAGCAATGAGCAAATGCGCGAACCGGAGTTGTCCGAAGGGCTGACGCGTATCGCTTACGCCATGCCGGCCGGGACAGGAGAGCCGTGTGCTGCTGGCGTGAATCTGCAATGGGCGATGCTTGAGTCTGAAGGGCGAGTCCTCGCGCGGGTATTCGAGCGCGGAGAGGGGCCGACGGCGTCGTCGGGTACCAGCGCCAGCGCGGTGGCTTGCGCGGCGTGGCGGGTGGGTTGGGTCAGTGCCGGGGAGGTGAAGGTGGTCATGCCTGGCGGTACGGCGCCGATTCTTCTGGAGGAAGAGCAGGGTGAGTTGAGTCGGGTCAGGTTGTTCGGCACGGCGCGGTTGATGGATTGAATTCAAGATTGCCTTCGCGAGCAGGCTCGCTCCCACAGGGGATTTGTGAACGACACAGATCCAATGTGGGAGCGAGCCTGCTCGCGAAGGCGTCAGCCCAGCCAATGCAAATCTCAGCTCTGATCGCCGAAGAACTCGACCACCGGCATCTGCCGCTTCATCAACACCTTGCCATCGCGCACCGAATAAAGCGGCAGGCCCTGGCTGCGGATCACTTCGTAATCGCTGTCCGCCGATAGAATCAGCAAATTCGCTGGCCGCCCGCGTTCCAGTCCATAACGATCACCCAGGTTCATGGCCTTGGCACTGTTGTCGGTGACCAGGTCCAGCGCGCTTTGCAGGTTGCGGTAACCGAGCATGTGGCAGATGTGCAGGCCGGCTTCGAGTACCCGCAAGATATTGCCGTTGCCCAGCGGATACCACGGATCGACGATCGAATCCTGGCCGAAACACACGTTCATGCCCGCTTCCAGCAACTCATTCACTCGGGTCACGCCACGGCGTTTCGGGAAGTTGTCGAAGCGCCCTTGCAGGTGAATGCTTTCGGTGGGGCAGGAGACAAAACTGATCCCTGAATGCCCGAGCAGGCGAAACAGTTTGGCGCAGTAAGCGTTGTCGTAAGAGCCCATGGCCGTGGTGTGGCTGGCGGTGACCCGCGAGCCCATGTCGCGGCTGCGGGCTTCTTCAGCCAGCACCTCAAGAAAGCGCGAGTGTGGGTCGTCGGTTTCATCGCAATGCACGTCCACCAGGCAACCGGTGCGCTCAGCCAGGTCCATCAGGAATTTCACTGAGCTCACGCCTTGATCGCGGGTGTACTCGAAATGCGGAATGCCGCCGACCACATCGGCGCCCATGCGGATCGCTTCTTCCATCAGGTCCCGACCGTTGCGGTATGACTCGATGCCTTCCTGCGGGAACGCAACGATTTGCATGTCGATCAGGTGACGGCTTTCCTCACGCACTTCGAGCATCGCCTTGAGCGCGGTGAGCTGCGGGTCGGTGACGTCGACGTGGGTGCGCACGTGCTGGATGCCGTGGGCAGCGAGGGTCTGGATGGTTTTCTTCGCGCGGGTTTTGGTGTCCTCTTCGGTGATGGTCACCTTGCGCTCGCCCCAGCACTCGATGCCTTCGAACAGCGTGCCGCTCATGTTCCAGCGCGGTTCGCCGGCGGTGAGTGTGGCGTCGAGGTGGATGTGTGGCTCGACGAAGGGTGGCACCACCAGGTTGCCGCCGGCGTCCAGATCATCGGGCCCCAGGGTCGGGGCTTCGGTCTGTCGGGCGATGTTGCTGATCAGGCCGTTTTCCAGGTGCAACTCATGCAGGCCATCTTGGTTGCGCAGGCGGGCGTTGATGATGTGCATCAGGTGAATCCTTTTATAGATCTTGTAATGGTGCGTCGGCAGTACGGGCACCCAGCACGCCGGTCAGTACTACATACGTTAACGCGGCTGCGGCAATCCCTACCAGCGGCGCGACCCACGGTGAACTGAACGCAGCCACGGTGCCGACTGCGTAAGCGGCCAAGCCAGACCAGTTGAACGCCGGCAACCGGGCGTCGGCCAGACGTGGATATTGACCACGATAGCGGTAGAAGAAGTCCGCCATGATCACGCCGCCAATCGGCGGAATCACGGTGCCCAGCAAAATCAGGTAGGGCACCAGCAGATCGTACATGCCCAGCAATGCCAGCAATGTGCCGATCACCGCGCCCGCCAGGGTCACGGTTTTGCGACGGCCGGTGCGCAGCAGGTTGCAACCGGCGACGGCGAAGTTGTAGATGGTGTTGTCCTGGGTGCTCCAGATATTGAGCAGCAACATCGCCATCGCCGCCATGGCGAAGCCTTGCAACAGCAACACTTCGACCACGTCCGGTTGCTGGTAGACGATGGCGCCATAGGCACCGATCAACACCATCAGGCCGTTGCCGATGAAAAAGCCGATCAGGCTCGCCAGCACCGCGACGCGTGCCGAACGGGAGAAGCGCGTCCAGTTAGTCGCCTGGGTTGCACCGCTGACGAAGGTGCCGAACACCAGGGTAATCGCGGTCGACCAATCCAGTGTTCCCGTCGGGACTACTGCGAGCAAACCGTCGAGCCCGCCGACCTTCATCGTGGCGACCCACATCGACAGCATCAGCAGCAACATCATCGCCGGTACGGCGATGTACGACAGAATCTCCAGCCCGCGATAACCGACATACGCGGTCGCGCAAAACAGCAGGCCGAACAGCACCATCAGCCCCAGAACGGTGCCCTCGCTCAATTCGAAATACTTGCCCAGCACCACGGCGGCAGTGGCGGTGCCCCAGGCGTACCAGCCGATCTGGGTAAAGCCGAGGATCAGGTCGCTGAGCTTGCTGCCCACTTCACCGAAGCAAAAGCGTCCCATCAACACCGAATTCAGGCCGCTCTTGAAGGCGATGTAACCCAGGCCGGCGGCGTAAATCCCCAGCAGCAGGTTGCCGACGACGATCACCGCCATCATCTCGCCGAAGCTGAACGCCACACCCAGCTTGCCGCCGGCAAACATGGTCGCGGTAAAAAAGGTGAAACCCAGCAGGACCATGGCCGTTGATGCCAGGCCTTTGCGGGCATGCATCGGGACTTCGCTGAGGGGGTAATCGTTGCCGGGATCGTTCTGCGTCATGGGGCGTTCCTTGCTGAATGAGTGACGCGGGGGTGTGTTGCAGTGGTCGTGCCAAGCGTGCGGTGGTGTAGTTATTTATAGCCGAGCGGGGGGATTTGGCTTGAGGAAGGCTCGATAGCGGTGCGGCAGTGATGCAAGTTGGAACACTGCCATTGATCGTTCCCACGCTCTGCGTGGGAATGCCTCAATGGACGCTCCGCGTCCGCTTCGGCAGGGACGCAGAGCGTCCCGGGCTGCATTCCCACGCAGAGCGTGGGAACGATCATCATCAATCAGCCGAAGGGAGGAACCGCAGGAGCGCTGCGACGATCGCTTCCGGCGCATCTTCCTGAACCAGATGCCCGGCATTCGCAATCACCTGAAATCGCGCCCCGGGGATCATCTGATGCAACGCCTGCCCACGCTCGATGGGAATCCACTGATCGTCTTCCCCCCACAGAATCTGCACCGGACAACGAATCGTCGGGTACAGCCCTTCGACCTCACGGGTATAGCGCTCGTCCATCTGCGCGATCTGCCGATAGAACGCCGCTTGTCCCGGATCGCCGAGCCACGGCTGCACGTAAGGCGCGAGTTCATGATCAGGAATCTCGCGCTTGATTGCCCCGCGTATATAGGCCGGCACGATCACCCGCTGAATGTAATCGGGCAGGCCGCTGAACGCCGCCTCATGCTGGCGCACATGCTGCACAAACGGCGAACCCCAGGGCGTCAGCGCCACGGGATCAATCAGCGTCAGGCTGCGGTAATCCTTGCCGTTCAGCAGGTGAGCACGCAATGCGGTGGCGCCGCCGAAGTCGTGAGCGACCACGTCTGGCCGTTCCAGGCCCCAGTGATCGAGCAAATGAGCCAGCAGGTCGTTCTGCACGCCCAGCGACACATCGCCCTCGATTTTCTCCGATAGCCCATAACCCAGCAGGTCAAAGTAATGCACCCGATGGGTGGTGATGAAGTGCGGCGCAATCCGGTGCCACACGTAAGAAGAAAAAGGCGTGCCATGCACGAACACCAACGGCGGACCGTCGCCCCTTACGGCGTAACGAACGGAGCGCCCGTTGAAGCGATAGGTCTGAGGCAGCGGCCAGTCAGTCATTGGGGGTGTCCTCTTGGCGTGGGGAAGCCAAAAAGCATAGGCATAAAAAAACAGCCGATGAAGGCTGTTTTTATATTCACTGACGAAACGTATTACCCTGTGGGATTTTTATCGGCGTTTAGATCGGTTTACTCGCCGTGATAGATGCAACCACTGGTGCACGTCTCGTGAATGCGGATCGCGCTGAGTTCCGGCAGCAGTGGCTTCAATTCCTTCCAGATGAACTTGGCCAGCACTTCACTGGTCGGGTTTTCCAGGCCAGGAATGTCATTCAGGTAGTTGTGGTCCAGGCGCTCATAGAGCGGCTTGAAAATCGCCTTGATTTCCGAGAAATCACGGATCCAGCCCGTGTGCGGATCGAGGTCGCCGCTCAGGTGGATCGCCACTTTGAACGAGTGACCGTGCAGGCGGCCGCACTTGTGGCCTTCCGGCACGTGGGGCAGGCGGTGGGCGGATTCGAAGGTAAATTCCTTGAAGATTTCCAAAGTGATTTCAGCTCTGTCAGGTGGCGATCGCCGTGGCGATGTGGGCAGGCGGCGAGTTTAACAGTTTGCGTTTGGCGTTGCGGGAAAACACTGACTAAAGGGTCAGCAAGCGTTCCCCAAGGCGACCGCTGGCAGCCAGTTCGAGGAACTCATCGCCCATGCGACGGCTTTCATCCATCGTCGTGCGCCAGTATTTCTGCCGGCTCGGGGCATCGCCCATGAAGCGTTTGAAGTCGTTGCGGTCCGGGAGTTTGCCGTAGGGCAGGCGCGCCAGGTAATCCTTCGACGGCGCCAGCAACAAGACATCCTGCAAGCGCGCAGGACACGCGCGGCGCCACGGCAGGGTCTTGTCGAACCAGCCGGGAATCACCCGGTCGGTGAAATGCGGATAGAGCACGATGTCGTTGCCGCTGTAGGGCAGGTCGAGGTGATAGTCCAGCAGACCGCCATCGCGAAACGTCCCGGCACCGGCACCCGGTAAATCACGTACGCCTTCCATTACCATCGGGATCGAGCCCGACGCGAGCAAGGCCTGGCGCAGGTTGCCGGCCTCCAGCGCAACGAAGCGCGAGGGGAAGTCGTTGAGCGCATTGACCGGCGGTGCCAGGCGCGGATCGTGAATGATCAGCCGCTCGAAATGCCGCGACAGGCGCGCCCGGCCGCGCAGGTTGTCGGCGATCACCGATGACAGGCCCAACCCCAGTCGGCCGCGATGATCGTCGGCCAGCAGGCCGTGGCTTTTGACCACCATGATGTTCAGGCGGTAATGGGCGTTGTCCAGAATCGACGCATCGCGGCCGTCGAGTAGCTCATCGAGCATGCGCCGGGAGCTCTGGCTGATCTGCGCCATGGTCACGCCCTTGGCGAAGTTCTGCTCGGTGTAGAGATGACCGAGGCGGCGGATACCTTCGGCGGCATCCGGCAGACACGCGCTGGCGAAGCGCCAGGAACCCACCGACGCACCGATCAACGAGCGCTCTCGCGGTGCCGACGGCAGCCATTCGCCGAACAACGCCAGGTCCAGGCCTTGAATCCCCAACGCCTTGGGACCACCAGCGGCACCCGGCAGTGTGCCGACATCGGCGGCGCTCAAACCGTTTTCACGGATGCGCGCCAAGGCGCGAGGACCGGCCTTGAGGGTCAGGGAGGGGAACTTGATGTGGATGGCGGTCATACCGGTCTCGAATGCAGGCAAGCGGGGGATTATAAACAGGTCAGGCAACGCCACCAGCCCACTGTGGGAGCGAGCCTGCTCGCGATAGCGGTGTATCAGTCGGTATTAGTATTGGCTGACCCACCGCTATCGCGAGCAGGCTCGCTCCTACAGGGTTTTGTGTATGCCGGTGATGTCGCGTTGTCATCACTAATGATGGCAATTCAGTTTCAGTTAAGTTCGCCCCGTTAAGGTGCACTCCGTAGGCAACACATAAAAAACACGGAGACACCCCATGAAAACCCTGACTGCCCTGTTCACCGCGTCGATCATCGGCATGACCGCCAGCATCGCCCACGCTCGCGACCTCGGACCCGACGAAGCCCTGAGACTGCGCGACGCTGGTACCATTGTGTCTTTCGAGAAACTCAACGCTACCGCCCTGACCAAACACCCGGGTGCCACCATCACCGAAACCGAGCTGGAAGAAGAGTACGGCAAGTACATCTATCAGGTGGAAATGCGTGACCCTCAGGGTATCGAGTGGGATCTGGAATTGGACGCCGTCAGCGGGCAGGTTCTCAAGGATCATCAGGATACGTAATGAACGTAAATCTATGCGCCAGAGGTCGAATGGCCCTGGTGCTTCTGGCTTTTTGCTCGGTGGTCATGGCTCGCGACCTGGATCAGGACGAGGCCCTGCGCCTGCGCCAACAGGGCGTGATCCTGCCGCTGGAGCAGCTGTTGCAGCAAGCGCTGGACCGCTATCCCGGGGCCAAATTGCTGGAAGCCGAGCTTGAAGAGAAACACGACGTCTACATTTATGAAGTCGAATTGCTGACCAGCGAAGGTGTGGTCCGCGAACTGGACCTCGACGCCATTACCGGCCAGTTACTGAAAGACAAGGAAGATTGATCGATGCGTTTGCTCCTGGTGGAAGACCATGTGCCGCTGGCCGATGAACTGATGGCCGGCCTCAACCGTCAGGGTTACGCCGTGGACTGGCTGGCCGACGGTCGCGACGCTGTGTATCAGGGCAGCAGCGAGCCCTATGACCTGATCATCCTCGACCTCGGCCTGCCGGGTTTGCCAGGGCTCGAGGTGCTGACGCAATGGCGGGCCGCTGGCCTGTCGACGCCCGTGCTGATCCTCACCGCCCGTGATTCCTGGGCCGAACGGATCGAAGGCCTCAAGGCCGGCGCCGACGATTACCTGACCAAACCCTTCCACCCCGAAGAACTGCACTTACGCGTCCAGGCGCTGTTGCGCCGTTCCCATGGCCATGCCAACCAGCCGACGCTCAAGGCCGCCGGGCTGCACCTGGACGAAGGCCGCCAATGCGTGACCCGCGACGGCGCCGACATCCAGCTGACCGCCGCTGAATTTCGCCTGCTGCGTTATTTCATGCTGCACCCCGAGCAGATTCTTTCCAAAAGCCACCTCGCCGAACACCTCTACGACGGTGAAACCGAGCGCGACTCCAACGTGCTCGAAGTCCACGTCAACCACCTGCGGCGCAAACTCGGGCGCAGCGTCATCGAAACCCGTCGCGGCCAGGGTTACCTGTTCGGCGGGCAAGCCCAGTGAGGTCGATCCAGCGCCGCTTGAGTCTGGGGTTGATCAGCGTGATGGTGATCGTCGGCCTGGTGCTGGCGCAGACCAGCCTGTGGCTGTTCGAAATGGGTTTGCATCGCTACCTCGAAGCCGGGCTGCGCAACGACAGCGAAAACCTGCTGGTGGCGCTGGTGCGTGGGCCGCAGGGTTTACAGCTGGATGAGCGACACCTGTCGCCGGCCTATCAGCGACCGTTTTCCGGGCATTATTTCCGCATCGATTTTGCCGACAAGCATTGGCGTTCCCGTTCGCTGTGGGATCAGGAACTGCCGCGCCTCGACCATGCCGGCCTGCACAGCAACCTGCAATTGGGGCCGGAAGGCCAGCAATTGCTGGTGCTGCGTTCAGACTATCGACGGCTCGGCCAATCGATTTCGATCAGCGTGGCCCAGGATTACACGCCAGTGCGCGAGAGTTTCCGGCGCATGCAGCAAGTCGGTCTGGGGCTTGGTTTGGCGGGGCTGCTGCTGATTCTGCTGCTGCAACGCATCACCGTGCGCCGCGCCTTGCGCCCGCTGGAAAAGGCCCGTGAGCAGATCGCCCAGTTGCAGCAAGGCCAGCGCTCGCAACTCGATGATCAGGTGCCGGTAGAGCTTGAGCCGCTGGTGGCGCAGATCAACCATTTGCTGGCGCACACCGAAGACAGCCTCAAGCGTTCGCGCAATGCGCTGGGCAACCTCGGCCACGCCTTGAAAACCCCGCTGGCGGTGTTGTTGAGCCTGGCCTCAAGCGAGAAGCTCGATGCGCAGCCAGAACTGCGCAAGGTTATTAAGGCGCAGCTGGAACAAGTCCAGCAGCGACTCAATCGCGAACTCAATCGTGCACGGTTATCCGGCGATGCGTTGCCGGGGGCGCTGTTTGATTGCGATGCCGAATTGCCTGGGTTACTGGCGACCTTGAACATGATTCATGGCGAGCATCTGGACCTCAGCTATAGGGCGCCGAAGGGGTTGCAACTGCCTTGGGATCGCGAAGATTTGCTCGAACTGCTTGGTAACCTGCTGGACAACGCCTGCAAATGGGCAGATGCCGAGGTTCGGTTGAGCGTGGTCGAGACGGCCGAAGGGTTTGAGTTAAGCGTGGAAGACGATGGGCCGGGGATTCCCGAAAACCAGCGCGATCAGGTGTTCGGCCGGGGTACTCGGCTTGATGAACAAACGGATGGGCATGGGTTGGGATTGGGGATTGTGCGGGACATCGTCGATACGTGGGGCGG
>NZ_JBYTAJ010000045.1:0-38330 GCF_058788075.1 Pseudomonas sp. FW305-20
CGTGGGAATGCCTCAAGGGACGCTCCGCGTTCCAGCTCTCGAAAGGGACGCGGAGCGTCCCGGGCTGCATTCCCACGCGGAGCGTGGGAACGATCATCCTGCGACTACCCGATTACGCCCACTTTCCTTGGCCTGATACAGCGCCTTGTCCGCTGCAAACAATAGCTGTTCGAGGCTGATGTCGGTGGAGGTGGTCCAGGTGCTGATACCGATACTGACAGTAATCGGCGACTCGGCACCTGCCACCCGCGGCAACTGCTCTACGGTCGCGCGGATGTGTTCGGCAATCTGTTGCGCACCCTGGCTATCGGTTTCCGCGAGAATCACCGAAAACTCCTCACCGCCATAACGGGCGACCAGGTCAGCGGGTCGTCTCACATTGTCGGCGATCACCTTGGCCACCGAGCGCAACGCATCATCGCCAGCCTGATGCCCATGACGATCGTTGAACGCCTTGAAATGGTCGGCATCAATCATCAGCAGCGACAAAGGCTGGCCGGAACGTTGAGCGCGGAACCACTCATGCCGCAGCACCTGATCCAGCGTTCGGCGGTTGGCCAGGCCGGTCAAGGGATCGGTAGCCGCCAGTTGCGCCAGTTCCTGTTCGGCGTGGTGGCGCAGGCGCAGTTCGCGGCTGAGCAGCCAGGTCAGCCAGAGCAAGCCGATGCACAGCGCCATCGTCGCAACGCTAACCACCACCGCCGTACGCTTCCACGAGGCAAACACTTCATCACTGGACAGTGCAACGATGACGATCAACGGCAAGTTGCCCACCTTGGAGAACGTGTACAGGCGTTTGTCCTTATAGCGGCTTGAAACACCGGTGAAGCTGCCGTTGCCTTCTTTGACGATGCGCTGGAAGTTGGGGCGGCTGCTGAAGTCCTTGCCAATCAGCTCCTCGGCCAAGCGGGGCTCCTGGGCCAGAAGAATCCCGTCCGAGCTGATCAGGTTGACCGAGCTGTCACGACCGATGCTCAAGCTGTTGAACAGTTGATCGAAATAACTCAAGCGCATGGCAGCTTCGGCCACGCCAAGAAATTCGCCTTGTGAGCCGCTGATTCGGCGACTGAAGCTGATTCGCCATTCATGTTCAGGTTGGCTGGAACGGAAGGGACGGCTGATGAGCATGTTCGTGTCGCGATTGTTCACGTGCGACTGAAAGTATTCGCGGTCAGCAAAATTGCCCTTTCTGGGTTCTACCGAGGCCGAGTCGGCGATCACGTCACCCTTGTTGTCCAGCAACAGAATGTCACCCTTGTGCGGCGCGGCAGTGGCACGGTCAAACAAGGCCAAATGGCGAATGGCAGGGGAAACGTTCTTGAGGTCTTCACGCTGGGAGGCAGCGATCAAGCCGAGCAAGGACACGTCATAGAGTTCGACATTGCGCAGCACGTCGGCGTCGATCAGTTGCACAATGTTGGTTGCTGCGCGAGTGGCCGACTGTTCAGCATTGGCGCGTTCGCGAATGAGCAGGAACGCGACGATGCTCAATATCGCAATCACCAACAGCAAACTGCCGAGAACCAGGAGCCGCTCCGATCGCGTCGACCGGACCGGGTGGTGAGATGTCGCACTGCTCACACTCATGGTTCTACTTCTGCTAATGAGGCGTTATTAAAGTGTTTTGCAAGACTCAGGCAGAATCCCGGAAACCATTTGCGTTCGGTGCGCCTGTATAAATCCCGAGTAAAAAAAAGGCCAGCAAAACATGCTGGCCTTTTGCTTATTGAAGCTTAGAAGACATTGAGCGGGTAGTCGACGATCACCCGGTATTCATCGGTGTCCTGATCCAGCGCGCCATAGCCGTTGCCTCCACGGTTGGTCGCCCATTGCAGGCGCAGCGCCAGGCTTTTGGCCTTGCCACCCTGAACCACGTAGTTGAGGTCGATGTCACGTTCCCAGTGCCTGGCGTGTTTGCCGTCAGCGCTGTACCACGAGGCATAACCGGGACTGTCCGGATCGACCTTGGTCAGGTCCAGTTCACCTCGGGAGTAAGAGATCGCCGAGGTCAGGCCGGGGAGGCCGAGCCCGACAAAGTCGTAGGCGTACTTGAGTTTCCAAGAGCGTTCGTTCGGGCCGTTGAAGTCCGAATACTGCTGGGAGTTGTCGAGGTAGACGCTGTCGCCCTGGCTGATGTAGTCGAACGGCGTATTGCCGTTGACCCGCTGATAGGCCGCGGTAACGCTGTGATCGCCGACCCCCACGGTGAAATGCAGGCTGTAGGTATTGTTGTCGATGTGGCCCAGCAGCGCATCGCCGGTGTCTTGCGTGTGATAGGCATGCAGGCCGGGGTTGAGGCTGACCCGATCGTTCAAGGCGTAGGTGTAATCCAGGTCGTAGTAATACTGGTTCCAGATGTCCTTGAGTTCGGAAGCATAGACGCTGCTGGTCAACCCCGGCAGGCCGCTCCAGGCCACGCCGGCCCAATTCAGGTGCTTACTTTCGTCACCGTCGGCCAGGCTGCCGTAGGACGTGCCGATTCGGGTGTGCCCACTCTGGTTGTAAGGCTTGGTGAAACTCGCCTGGCCACCTTCAATCATCCAGCCGTCAAAACGGTGGTTGGTCAGGCTGACGCCGCGAAAGGTCTGGGGCAGCATGCGGGTTTCGCCGCCGGCGATCACCGGGTTGGCGAGAAACAAGTCACCGGCCTTCAGTTCGGTATCGTAGGCACGCATTTTCAGCGTGCCACCCGCCGTCGAGAACGAGCCCGGCGCTTTGCCGTTGCCATCGCTGACCGGCAGGATGCTCGAGCCATCGGTACCGCCACCGCCGTCGAGCTTGAGCCCGAGCATCGCGTGGGCGTCAACGCCGAAACCGATGGCGCCTTGGGTGTAGCCTGATTCGAAGAGGCCAAGGAAACCCTGGCCCCATTCAATGTTGTCGTCCGTCTGCTGCAGGCGGTTGCGGTTCATGTAGTAGTTACGGGCGTTGAGGTTGAGGCTCGATCCTTCAACGAAACCTTCGGCGTTTGAGTCGTCTGCGGCGTGAGCAGCAGGCGTCACCGTTGCAGCGATTGCAATGAACAACGGGCTGAATCTGAGAGGGAAACGCACTAGCGGTAAAGCTCCTTGGGTCAACTTAGAGCCTCATTGTCTTGAGACTCAGGATGTTTCTTGTTAGGGGAGACGAACTAAAACTGATTAAAACCACAACGAAAAAAAGCCGCTGATAGCAGCGGCTTGAAGACAACTTTTCAAAGGAAAGAGCCGATGAAAAGTGTCGAGGGAAACAGAGCGATATTGAACAATCAGCTTTCTTTCTCAATCGGTGGTCGGGCCTGAGTGCTCGACGCTTGAGGGGTTTGCGCAGCTTCCTGAGCCTTGGCCGTCATTTCGTTGTGAGTCTGTTCGAATGCAGCCGCGCGTGCGGAGTTTTGCGCGACGAACGTCTGCGACTCTTCAGCGATGGCGAACGGAGACAGAAACAAAGAGGACAAAACGAAAGCGCTGGCAATACCCATAGTGTTGGACATCTTTAAAACCTTCTTGCTTGGCAAGTGCTGTTTGGTGCGGCAAAGATAAGGGGGTTTTGCGAGGGGAAAAAGAGCGGATTCATGAAAGGACTGTTGCGCTTAAGGCAACAGTTGACCACCGATCGTTCCCACGCTCTGCGTGGGAATGCCTCAACGGACGCTCCGCGTTCGGCTTGGAATGGGACGCGGAGCGTCCCTGGCTGCATTCCCACGCGGAGCGTGGGAACGATCATTTGGCGGGGTCAGACCGGGAGATGGATACCGAAGGTATTCATGCCGTGATCACTGCGCACAAACACATCCCCGCCGTGCATCAGCGCAATGGCCTTGACGTCTTCGATAATCAGAACGCGCATGACCCGCCTCAGTCTGTGGTCGCCAGCGCCGGTTGAGGTGCTGATGCTGGTGGGAGAGGGTGCCGATGGAATAGCCGCTCGAGCCACAAGTATATGACCGGCGTGGTGAACAGCGTCAGCGCCTGGCTCACCAGCAAACCGCCGACCACCGCGATACCCAGCGGCTGGCGCAGTTCGGCGCCGGTGCCATAGCCGAGCATCAGGGGCAGGGCGCCGAGCAGGGCGGCGAGGGTGGTCATGATGATCGGTCGGAACCGCGTCATACACGCCTCATAGATCGCCTCTTCGGGAGGCAAGCCACGGTTACGTTGGGCGTCCAGCGCGAAGTCGATCATCAGAATGCCGTTCTTCTTGACGATGCCGATCAGCAGCACCAGCCCGATCAACGCCATGATCGAAAAGTCCTGCCCGCAGATCCACAGCATGACAACCGCCCCAAGCCCCGCCGAGGGCAGCGTCGAAATGATCGTCAGCGGGTGCACGAAGCTTTCATACAGAACGCCCAGAATGATGTACACCGCGACCAGCGCCGCCAGAATCAGCCAAGGCTGACTGGCCAGCGAACTCTGGAACGCCTGGGCCGCGCCCTGGAAATTGCCACTGATGGCCACCGGCATGCCGATGTCGGTCTTGGCCTGGTCGAGCATGATCACCGCATCGCCCAACGCGACGCCGGGCGCCAGGTTGAACGACAGGTTGGCCGCCGGGAACATCCCGTCATGAGCGATAGATAACGGGCCGATGGTCGGCGCTTCGAATTTCGCCAGGGCCGACAGCGGCACCATTTCCCCGCTCAGGGGCGAGCGCAGGTAGAAATAGTTGAGGCTTTCGGCCTTGCCGCGCTGCTTGGTGTCGAGTTCCAGAATCACGTTGTACTGGTTGGTCTGGGTCTGGAACTCGTTGATCTGCCGTTGACCGAAGGCATCGTACAACGCTTCGTCGACATCGCTGGCGGTCAGGCCGAAACGCGCTGCGGCGCTGCGGTCAATGCTGATGTGGGTGATGCTGCCGCCCAGTTGCAGGTCGTTGGAAATGTCGCGGAACGCCGGGTTGGCGCGCAGCTTTTCCGTCAGGCGCTGGGTCCAGGTGCTCAGGAGTGCCCCGTCGTTGCTCTTAAGCACGTATTGGTACTGCGCGCGACTCGGACCGGAACTGAGGTTGATGTCTTGCCCGGCGCGCAGGTACAGCACGATGCCCGGGACTTTCATCAGTTGCGGGCGAATCCGGTCGATGAATTGGCTGGCGGACACGTCTCGATCGCCGCGCTTTTTCAGCGAAATCCAGAAGCGGCCGTTAGCGATGGTCTGGTTGCTGCCCGCAACGCCGACCGAGTGTGAGAACGTCTCGACGGCGGGATCGGCGGCGACGATTTCTGCCATCGCCAGGTGTTTTTTCACCATGTCGCCGTAGGAAATGTCCGCGGCCGCTTCGGTAGTACCGAGGACGAAACCAGTGTCCTGCACGGGGAAGAAACCCTTCGGAATGAAAATGTACCCGGCGACCGCCAAGCCGAGGGACAGGCCGAACACACCGATCATCAGCTTCTGATGGGCGAGGGCCCGGCGCAGGCCTTTTTCATACAGCGCCAGTAACCGCTCGCCGAAGCCCGATTGGCGGTGTTGCGGCGCACGCATGAATAGCGCGGCCAACGTCGGTGCCAGCGTCAGGGACACCACCACCGAAATCATGATGGTCGAGGTAGCGGTCAGGGCGAACTCCTTGAACAGTCGCCCGACCACGCCGCTCATGAACAACAGCGGAATGAACGCCGCCACCAGCGAGAAACTGATCGAGACCACGGTAAAGCCGATCTCGCCGGCACCCTTGATCGCCGCCTCGCGCCTGCCGTCGCCGGCTTCCAGGTGACGGTGAATGTTTTCCACCACCACAATCGCATCGTCCACCACAAACCCGACGGACACCACGATCGCCACCAGCGTCAGGTTATTCAGGCTGAAACCCATGATGTACATCAGGGCAAAACTGGCGATCAGCGACACACCGAGCACCGACGCCACGATCAGGGTTGCCGACAACTGCCGCAGGAACAGCGCCATCACCGCCACCACCAGCAGGATCGCGATCAGCAGGGTGATTTCCACTTCATGCAACGACGCGCGGATGGTCTGGGTGCGGTCGACCAGCACGTTGACCTGCACCGAGGCCGGCAGCATGGCCTCCAGCGCCGGCAGGGCTGCTTGAATTCGGTCGACGGTCGCGACGATGTTGGCTCCCGGTTGCCGGAAAATCACCAGGTTCACCCCCGGCTTACCATCAGCCCACGCCTGGATGTAGGCGTCTTCCGAACCGTTGACGACTTTGGCCACATCCTTGAGATGAACCGGTGCGCCGTCCTTGTAGGAAACAATCAGCTGACCGTATTCCTCGGGATGGAACAACTGGTCGTTGGTGGACAAGGTCGAAATGCTCGACTCGCCGTACAACGCCCCTTTGGCCAGATTGAGGCTGGTCTGCTGGATTGCCAGGCGAATGTCCGCCAGGGTCAGGCCGATGGCAGCGAGTTTGTCTGCTGACGCCTGCACCCGGATCGCCGGACGTTGCTGACCGGTGATGTTGATATTGCCTACACCGTCGATCTGGCTGATCTGACGGGCGAGCAGGGTTTCCACCAGGTCACTGACTTCGGTGCCGGGCATTTGCGGCGAGTGGATGCTGAGGATCAGCACCGGGCTATCGGCCGGGTTGACCTTCCTCCAGTTCGGCAGGTTCGGCATGTCCTTGGGCAGTTTGCCGGCGGCGGTGTTGATCGCGGCCTGGACTTCCTGCGCGGCGGTGTCGATGCTTTTGTCGAGGGTGAATTGCAGGGTCAGGATGGTCGAGCCCAGGGCGCTGCTCGAGGTCATCTGGGTCACGCCGGGGATGGCGCTGAATTGCACTTCAAGCGGCGTGGCCACCGACGAGGCCATGGTTTCGGGGTTGGCGCCGGGTAATTGCGCGGCCACCTGGATGGTCGGGAATTCCGCTTCCGGCAGTGGTGCAATCGGCAGTCGCGGGAAGGCGATGACACCGAGCAGCACCAAGGCAAAGGTCAGCAGGACCGTCGCCACCGGATGATCGATGCACCACGCGGAGATCGAACCATGGCCCTTCATGGTTTTGGCTCCGATTGCACCACTTGCGGTGGATCGGTCACGACCTGCACGGTCGAACCCGGTTTGAGCCGCGACTGGCCGTCGCTGACCAGTACGTCGCCCGGATTCACGCCTTTGATGAGGTCCTGGCCGCTGCCTTGATGAATGATCTGCACCTGAACGGCTTCGACCTTGTCACCCTTGACCCGGTAGACGAAATGTTGATCGAGGCCACGTTGTACGACGGTGGGCGGCACTACCAGCGCATTTTTATCCAGTGCTGTCTGAATCTTTACCGTTACCAGCAGGCCCGGCCAGAGTTTCTGTGCGGGGTTGGCGAATTCGGCTTTGGCGCGGATGGTCCCGGTGTTGGCGTTGATCTGGTTGTCGATCAGGGTCAGGCGACCTTCGCCCAGCAGGTTGCCGGTTTCCCCATCGGTGTCGGCACCGATGTAAGCCTTGACCGGCGTGTGCTGTGGATCGTTGATCAGGCCTTGCAGGGTCGGCAACATGTGTTGCGGCAGGGAAAACTCCACGGCGATCGGGTCGATCTGGGTCACCGTGAACAGGCCTTGAGCGTCGGTCATGCGCAGGAAGTTGCCTTCATCCACCGTGCGAATACCGACGCGACCTGTTACCGGGGAGCGAATCTGTGTGTAGGAAAGCTGCACTTGAGCGGCGTCGATCGAGGCCTGGTTGCCTTGGGCGGTGGCTTTGAGTTGGTTGACCAGGGCTTGTTGCTGGTCGTAGGTCTGCTTGGAAACCCCGTCGTCCACGCTCAACAGTTTGTAGCGCTTGAGGTTGACCTGAGCCACTTGCAGTTGCGCCAGGCTTTCGCCAAGTTGCGCTCGGGCCTGCTCGAGGCTGGCGCGGATCGAGCGGTCGTCGATGGTGGCGAGCAGGTCGCCTTTGTTCACCCGTTGGCCTTCCTTGACCAGGATTCTGGTGAGGATGCCGTCGATTTGCGGACGCACCACAACGCTATGCAGGGACAGCACCGAGCCGATGCCGCTGACGTAGCGTGGGACGTCTTTTTCGATGACGTTCACTACCCGGACGGGGATCGCAGAGGGTGCGGTCAGTTTGGTGGCCGCGGGTTTGTTGGCGTACCACAGGCCCAGCGCTGCCAGGACGATCAGAAGGGCTGTGAGCAAGGCGGGGTTTTTCTGAATTCGCATGCGAGTGGGGCGCCGGGGCTGTGGGTCGGTTTTTTTCAGGTTTGTATCTTCCTTTATAAACCTGTTCTCCGGTCAGGGAGGTAAATGCTAACTGACGGCGCTGTCAGTTTTGACCTCTGCGGGGCGATGCCGATCCTTCCTGATGAACACCTACACTCAGCCTTCCGAAGGGGCGGGTGGATCAAGATCAAGAGCTGCAGGCGAGCTAACGCTCGGCCTGATGAGTGGTGAGGAGCGAAAGGCGAACACCGATCCCTTGTGGGAGTGAGCCTGCTCGCGATGGCGGCCTGACAGCCGACCAATGTCGCGCAGATGGATACTGTTCAATTGGGTCCGGGCGGGGTTCCGACGAAGGCGTCAGGTCAGTCAACGCAAAACCCGACGGACTCGCTTGCTGCTTGAAGCTTGCAACTCCCGAGACAGGTATACTGCCGCCTTTCGCGGCTCGCTGATCGGGCCCGACTCTATTGCATCACCCGGAGCTTTCATGACTTCCCCGACACAACCGCCGGTTGCCGACGCTTTGAGCGACGACCAGGCAGACCTGCCAGACAGCGTCGACTCCAGCGCAGACAGCGAAACCAAAGCCGCGATCCCGGCGTTCAAGTTCCCGTTCAAGCCGGGCGACCTGGCCGCCGCGAAGAATGCCAGCCAGCCCTGGTACAAGAACGGCGCCAAGAACGGCCATACCAAGACCCCGGGCGCAGCGCCTCCTGGCACTCGTCGCTCGATGGGCAAGCGCTGACGGTCAGGCATTTTGTTGCGCGGTAATTGTTCTGTCTGTCATTGAGATAGTTCCCACAAGGATGAGCGATTCGTCCTCTGGGAAAGTCGGTGGCCTCTCGTCGAAGATTCATGCCCGTGAATTTTCGATGCAGGCCACCAAAAATGTCTCTGGTAAAAACCCTCTCTTTCCTGTCGCTGGTGGCCCTGACCACTGGCTGCATGTCGACTGTGCCCGATCCACAAATCCGTTTCGGTGTCGAAGCGCTGGTTCCGCCGTTCGAGAGCCGTAACGACAAGGGTGAGCTGGTCGGATTGAATATCGAGTTGGGCAACGCGCTGTGTGCCGAACTCAAATCCCGCTGTGTCTGGGTTGATCAGGATTACGCGACCAACCTTCATGCCCTTGAAGCCAACCGTTTCGACGTGATCATGCCGATGACCGCCACCCCTGCGCGTCGTGAGCAGGTTGATTTCACCGAAAACCTGTATCCCTTGAGTAACCGTCTGGTGGCTCGCGTGGGCTCGAATCTGCAGCCGGATGCGCAATCACTCAAGGGCAAGCGTATCGGCGTGCTTGCGGGCACAAGCCGCGAGGCTTTCGCCAAGGCTCGCTGGGCAGCGGCCGGGGTGACGGTGCGCAGTTTCAATTTCAACAACCAATTGGTCGACAGCCTGCTCGCGGGTGATATCGATGCCACCCTGCAAGACTCCGTTGAAATTACCCACGCGTTATTAAGCCTGCCCCAAGGGCAGGCTTTCCAGTTTGCCGGAGCCCCTGTCAGGGACCCGATGCTGGGCAGTGGCGTGGCCGTGGCCGTGCGAAAAACCGACACTCTGCTGCGCGATAACTTGAATGCGGCGTTGGAGCGTCTTAAGCAAAATGGCCAGTATCAGGCAATTACCCAGCGTTATTTGCCGCCCGCAGTGCCAGACTCACCACGCTACTTTGCGAATGAGGAAGGTCTGGCATTTTCCGATGCGGTGCAGGTCGGCGAGACCCTTTACCTTTCCGGGCTGCTCGGCCTCGGGGCTGATGGCGAATTGGTGAAGGGCGGCATCGGCCCGCAGACGACCCAGGTCATGGAGAACTTGCGAACCGCGCTGCAACGCAACGGTTCGTCCCTGGCTCAAGTGGCCAAATGCACGGTCATCCTTGCCGACATAAGGGACTTTTCCGCCATGAATGCTGTGTATCGCAGTTTCTTTGCGGCAGATCGTTTGCCCGCACGTACGACGTTTGCCGGCAAGTTGGTCGAGAACGCGCGGGTAGAAGTGGAATGTCTGGCAGTGACGGCCAGCTAATCTTCTTGGCGACGAATCACTGCGCAACGGTATTGCGCAGTGATTCCGAGACTGGCGCCTCAGGCCACCCGCAACGAAATAAACGCATAGTTCGCTGGCGTATCTGTTGCCACTTGCGCACCCGTCGCCTGCACTTGCCCGGCGATGTCTTCGCCCGATACATGAAACAACCAGTCAGCGCCTGACCCGACCAATGGCTGCGCCGCAACCTGATCGATGCCCCTCGCGAACGCCGTCATGTCCGGCAGGTAAGCGGTAAACCCATCACCCTTCAACGCTGTAGTCCGAATCCCCAGCAACGCGCAAATCGCTTCCTTGGTCCGAATGTCATCGCGATCGGCCTGACGGGAGCGCTGGATTAATCCAGCCAGTTCCTGATCGACCAATTCACTTCCCACAATCAGTTTCGGTCCCTTTTCCCACGACTCGGGCGGACATTCTTTCGCCGCAGTGTTCAGGGGAATATGCGGATTGATTTCCATCGGGTAGATGCGGCACACCAGCGGCCGGCGTTCATAGATGCGGCAGAGGTTGTCTTCGTCAAGATTCCGGCAAGGACCGACGTTGTAAGCGGCAAAAGTGATGGCTATGTACGCCTCGGAAACGCCGCTTCGAACCTTCACTGAGCGGCGTTCGGCATGTTCACGCTGCTGCTCTGGCAAGCCCAGGCCATTGCCCAGGAAACCTTCCACCAGCACGATCACTTGACCGCCATCGGCCGCCCACATCCGCGCTTCGGGCAGGGTCAGGGGCACGTGATGGTCGTTGCAGCATTTGCCACAGCCTACGCAGGAAAACGTCGTATTCATTGAACGGCCAGTTGCATTGAAGAACATGAAAACGGCGACAGAATGTCGCCGCAAAGGCCGCTATCGAAGCAAGTTATGCGCCAGTCACTGCGCCTTGGCGGTTGGGCGGATGGAGTCCCATTCGGTGACGTAGGCGGTTTTGCTTTTCTTGTTATAGAGACACAGTTCGGTGCCTTGCTGGCCTTTCATGTGTTTTTGCGGGTATTGGCCTTGCAACAGCAGTGCGGTGTAGCCAACCCGGTCATCGAACTGCGCGGCATTGCCCACGGGTTTGGCATTTTTCAAGCCGCTGGCCTTGGTGCAACTGGCGAGTACGGTTTTGTCGTAGGCGGCCCAGGCGTCGGGGCTGGATGCGTGAGCCTGAAAGGCGAGAGCGGTGAGGCAGAGGAAGGTCAGGCTTGCGGCTTTCATGGGGCGGGCATCCTTGGGGTGTTTTGGCCAAGGTTGGAGTATGCCTGATGGTTTCAGGTTGAATGTGTCGGCCCCCTCGCCACAGTCAGGCCGGAACCGGTTCCCGGCGGACCACGCGCATCCCGGCACTTTCATACAGCCGCTGCGCCCGAAGGTTGTCTTCCAGCACCTTCAAGTCGACGAAACCCTCGCGCCGTTGCTGAAAAATGTTGAAAGCATGTAGCAGCAACGCGCGTCCCAAACCTTGGCCCTGAGCTCGTGGATGGACGACCAGGTTCTTGATGTAGGCGCTGGTCCAGCACTGGCACACCCCAACGATGCCTTCGGCATCCAGGGCGATGAGACACAGGCTCGGATCATATTCAGGATCGGTTTCAAAACGCTGTTGCCACACGTTCAGCGACGGCACGCGACCGCCACCTTCCTGATAGCCCAGTTCCATCAGGCGATGAATGGCTTCAGCCAGATCGGGGCGGTATTCGCTGAGGAAGATTCCCGCAGGCCAAGCGATTGCGGGCACAACTTCAGCGAGGTTGCGCCGCATCAGAAAACAGAAGTCCTTGCTCAAGGCCTCAATGACCTTGTTCAGCGACCGCCTTGGCCGCTTCGATCAGGCACTTGGTCAGTTCTGGCGAGGAGAACTTGGTCAGCACTGCGTTCGCGCCGGCAAGACGGGCCTTTTCGCTGTTCATCGCGCTGTCCAAAGAGGTGTGCAGCAGCACATAGAGGTGCGAGAAGTCGGGGGTTTCGCGCAGGGTTCGGGTAAATGCGTAACCGTCCATCTCCGACATTTCGATGTCCGAGACGATCAGGTTGATTTGCTGGGCCGTGCCTTGCAGGTCCAGCAGGCAGTCGATGGCTTCCTTGGCACTGCGGGCGGTGTGGCATTGCAGGCCGAGGTTGCGCAGGGTGTGCACTGATTGTTGCAACGCCACCTGACTGTCATCGACCACCAGAATCCGCGCGTTGCCGAGTACTTCGGCATCTTCCATGCTCAGTTCGGTCGGCGCCGTTTCGATCTGCGCCGGGGCGATGCCATGGATCACTTTTTCGATGTCCAGTACCTGTACCAACGTGCCGTCGACCGAGGTCACGCCAGTGATGTATGAACGCACGCCGCCAGAGCCAAACGGCGGCGGGCGGATGTCGGTGGTCAGGCAGTGGACGATCTTGCTCACGGCTTGAACGTGCAACCCCTGCTTGGAGCGGCTGACATCGGTAACGATCAGGCAGCCACCGTTCGGATCTTCCAGCGGTCGTTCGCCGATGGCACGGCTGAGGTCGATCACTGATAACGACGCGCCGCGCAAGGTGGCGATGCCTTTGACATGAGGATGCGCCTCCGGCAGCTTGGTCAGCGGCGGGCAGGGAATGATTTCGCTGACTTTCAGCAGGTTGATCGCCATCAGCTTGCCGCTGCGCAAGGTAAACAGCAGAAGCGAAAGTGAATCTGCGCGGGCTTTGTTTGAAGACATAAAAACCTTCTTTGGAAAAAGGTGATAGGCAGCCGCGAGGATCGCCAACAGCTATCGATGCCGGGTTATCGACTTGTTACGGGCAGGCTTTAGGGTTATTCCGTCGCCAGCCCGGTCAGTGCGATTCCTGTAGCAGCTGCCGAAGGCTGCGTCCGGCTGCGAAGCAGTCGTAAATCCAGTCCCCCCGGTGCATCAGATACAACACGGTGGATGGTTTGGCGAGGACTTCGTCCTCGAACGCAGCCTTCGGCAGCTGCTACACGGGATCGGGTTACTTCATACCCAGGCGTTTAGCCATCCTTCCAAGATTTGCCCGATCCAAGCCTAGCTCACGCGCTGCGCTCGCCCAATTGTTATGGTGCCGTTCCAGGCAGGCGTTGATCAGTCGACGCTGATAATCCTCGGTCGCCGCCCGCAAGTCTCCCGAGACCAAAGCCGCAGGGCTGTCTGGGGCCGGCTCGGTTGCAAGCTCAACGCTGCCATTGGGCAAATCCAGATCCGCCGCGCTCAAACTCAGAATCTTCGGCCGCTCCTTGCAGTTACCCAACGCCTTCAAGGCACTGCGGCCAATCAAGTGTTCCAGCTCCCGCACATTGCCCGGCCATGTATAGGCCAGCAATGCCGCCTGCGCATCGCTGGTCAGGCGCAGGCTGTTGAGGCCCATGCGCGAGCGGTTTTGCTCCAGGAAGTAGCCGCTGAGCAGCAGCACATCCCGCCCACGGTCACGCAACGCTGGCACCAGCAGCGGATAAACGCTCAGGCGGTGATAGAAGTCGGCGCGGTAGCGGCCGCTACGCACTTCCTCGGCCAGGTCGCGGTTGGTCGCGGCGATCAGTCGTACGTCGACCAGATGCTCTTTATCCGACCCCAATCGCTGCAGCTGACCGCTTTGCAGGACGCGCAGCAATTTGGCCTGGACGGTCAGGGACAGCTCACCGACTTCATCGAGAAACAGTGTGCCGCCATTGGCCAGTTCGAACTTGCCGCGCCGATCGTTCATCGCGCCGGTAAAGGCGCCGCGGACGTGGCCGAACAATTCGCTCTCCACCAGTGTGTCCGGCAGCGCGGCGCAGTTGAGGCTGATGATCGGCTTGTCAGCCCGGGGCGATGCGGCGTGGATGGCTTGGGCGACCAGTTCCTTGCCGACTCCGGTTTCGCCGGTGATCAGCACGGTAAGGTCGCTGCCGCCCACCAGGTTGATTTCTTCCACCAACCGTTTGTGCGCCTTGCTCTGGCCAATCATCTCGCGGTTCTGCTGGCCGCTGGCCTGTCGGTAAACCTCGGCACGCTGATGTTCGTCTTCGACACGATTGGCCAGGCGTTCGATGCGCTCGGCGGCGTTGACGGTGGCGGCGGCGAGGCTGGCGAAAGCTTCCAGGGCGTCCAGTTCGATCGGTTCGAAGCGCTCCGGATCGAGGGCGTCGAGGGTCAGCAAACCCCAGGGACGCTCATCGATAAACAGCGGGCAACCCATGCAATCGTGGACTTCCAGATGTTCATCGAGGCCATCGACCAATCCGTCGTAAGGGTCGGGCAGGTCGCTGTCGGCGGCAAAACGGGTCGGGCCGTGGCTGCTGAGCAGCGCTTCGAAACGCGGGTGTTCGCTGACTTTGAAGCGTCGGCCGAGGGTGTCGGTGCTCAACCCGTCGACGGCCAGTGGCACCAGCCATTCGCCATCAAGGCGCAGCAGGGCAGCAGCGTCGCACGGTAGCAAGGCGCGCATGGCTTCGAGCAAGCGTCGATAGCGCTCGCCTTCAGGGAGTTCGCGGGACAGGTCAGCGACCAGTGGCAGCAGGGTGGTGAGCAAGGCTTTTGCAGTCATAGTGACTCCGTGTAGTCGGTATGACTATAAGTCAGAGTGTGTCGATATGACTATCAAGAATTTAACTTATTGATTTATAAGGTTTTAATTTCTGGCACGAAAACTGATAACTACAAGACAAACAGTTAGCAATCCAAGTAGTTCAGGAGTCGCCTTATGCTTAGCGTTCAAGACCGTGCAATCGTCAAATCCACTGTGCCCTTGCTGGAAAGCGGTGGCGAAGCATTGATCACGCATTTCTACCGCATGATGCTGTCCGAGTACCCGGAAGTTCGCCCGTTGTTCAACCAGGCCCATCAGGCCAGCGGTGATCAGCCGCGTGCCCTGGCCAACGGTGTCTTGATGTATGCGCGGCACATCGACCAGCTCGACCAGTTGGGCGACCTGGTGGCCAAGATCATCAACAAGCACGTGGCGCTGCAAATCCTTCCGGAACATTACCCGATTGTCGGTTCATGCCTGCTGCGAGCCATTTCTGAAGTGCTGGGTGAAGAGATTGCCACACCTGAAGTGATGGCTGCCTGGGGGGCTGCTTACGGTCAACTGGCCGACATCCTGATCGGCGCCGAAACCAGCATCTATGACCAGAAGGAACAGGCACCGGGCGGCTGGCGCGGGGCACGGGAATTCATCGTGGTGGCCAAGGTCGACGAAAGCGAGGAAATCACCTCGTTGTACTTTGAACCGGCCGACAAAGGCCCGATTCTGGCGGCAGAGCCAGGCCAGTACATCGGCATGAAACTGATCCTCGATGGCGAAGAAATTCGTCGTAACTACTCGCTGTCGGCCTTGACCAACAAGGGCCAGTACCGGATCAGCGTCAAACGTGAAACCGGTGGCCGCGCCTCCAACCACCTGCACGATCATTTGCAGGTAGGCTCCAGCATCCAGCTGTTCCCGCCAGCGGGCGAATTCACGCTGACCGACAGCGACAAACCGCTGGTGCTGATCAGCGGCGGCGTCGGCATCACTCCGACCCTGGCAATGCTGGAAGCGGCGCTGGCGACCGAACGGCCAGTGCATTTTATCCACTGCGCACGTAACGGTAGCGTTCACGCCTTCCGCGACTGGATCGATGGCTTGGCCGAGCGTCATCCGCAACTCAAACGCTTTTATTGCTACGACGAAGATGACGGCGTGAGCCCGGCGGCGGACAAGGTTGGGTTGTTGAGTCAGGAGCAACTGGGCGAGTGGTTGCCGCAGCAGCGCGATCTGGACGCGTACTTCCTCGGTCCTAAAGGCTTCATGGCGGCGGTCAAGCGCCACCTCAAAGCGCTGGGTGTGCCGGAGAAGCAAAGCCGTTACGAGTTCTTCGGGCCGGCGTCGGTTCTGGAGTAACCACTAAAGCGAGAAACCTGTGGCGAGGGAGCTTGCTCCCGCTGGGCCGGGAACCGGCCCCGCTCTACCTGAAAAGAAGGGACTGCTGCGCAGTCCAGCGGGAGCAAGCTCCCTCGCCACAATTAGCCCTTCAGTTCTTTCAAATGTTTGTACACCGTTGCCCGCCCCATGTTCAGCACGTTCGCCACATAGTTGGAGGCGCTTTTGCCTTTGAAGGCGCCTTCGGCGTGCAGTGCCAGCACCAGTTCGCGCTTATGGTCACGGGTCAACAGGTTCAGGCTCAGCTGACGCTCGCGCAGCCAGGCGTGCAGGAACGTATTGATCCGCTCCTGCCAGTCATCGCGAAACAGCGAATCGGGCTGCGGAATCAACTTGCTTGGCGACAGGAACAGATCCAGCGCTGCCTTGGCATTCTCGAACAACGAAATATTCAGGTTTATGCACAGCACCGCCAGCGGACGACCTTCGCTGTCGCGCAGGACACTGCTCAGGCTGCGAATCTTCTGACCATCCCAATTGAGCTTTTCGTACGGCCCGATGTTTCGTTCGCTGATCTCCTCGCTGAGCATGTCCTCTAGCGACGAGTCATCACCGATTTCCCGTTTGGACAGGTTGTTGGCGATGTAATCGACCTTTTGGGTACGCAGGTCGTGCAGTACCACCTCGGCGTGAGGAAAGAACAACGTGGCGATGGCATCGGCGATCGCGCGGAAATTGTCCAGCGGCGAACTCTTCAATGCAGAGTCGTTACCGACTGGTTCTTGTTCTTGGGCGTTCATAAAGTGGAGCTCCGGACAGCATCGGCGCCCCGTCAAAAAAGGGCGCTGGAAGTTTGCCGCAATCGTGTCAGCACGTCACCTGCGTCCGAACGTCAGCCCAGTCGAGCGGGGGCGAGCATTTGGGTGTTCAGACCGAAACGAGTCAGTTGTTCGGGCAAGGCTTCACCGCGGACCAGTGCCGCGCTGGCCTGGCCCATGGCCGGCGAGGTCTGGATGCCATAACCGCCTTGTGCTGCTACCCAGAATAACCCCGGTACCTGCGGATCGAAACCGCACAGCAAATCACCGTCACTGACGAAACTGCGCAAGCCGGCCCAGGTGCGGGTCGGACGCCGGATGGTCAGGGTGGTGGCTTCTTCGATCTGGTAGATGCCCAACGCGATGTCCAGCTCTTCGGGCTGCACATCGTGCGGTTCCACCGGGTCGGCGTTGGCGGGCGAGCCGAGGAACATTCCGGCGTCGGGCTTCATGTAGAAGGATTCGTCGAGGCTGACCAGCATTGGCCAATAGTGGATGTCCACGCCCTCGGGGCCGGCGAAGATGAACGCGGCACGGCGCTTGGGTTGCAGGCCCAGTGGACTGGCACCGGCGAGCTCAGCGATTTTGTCGGCCCAGGCGCCTGCCGCGTTGATGATGATCGGGGCGCTGAAGGTCTGACCGTTGGTTTGCACGTGCCACACACCTTCGGCGTCGCGGGTGAGACTCATGACTTCGCTGTCGGTATGAATTTCGCCCTTGTTGCGTCGGATACCGCGCAGGTAACCCTGGTGCAAGGCATCGGTGTCGATGTCGCTGGCGGTCGGGTCGTAAATCGCACCATGGACTTTTTCCCGGCGCAGGATCGGCAGGCGTACGCAGGCCTCGTCGGCGCTGAGCAACTGCATCTGCGGCACCGTGGCTTTGGCGCTCAGGTATTGATTATTCAGTTCGGCCGGGTCACCGGTGAAGTCCACGGTCATCTCGCCACGCGGGGTCAGCAGCGGGTGCTCGCAGAAACCGGCCGGCGGCGCGTCGAAGAAATCACGGCTGGCCTGAGTCAGCGCTCGAACCTGCGGGGTGCCGTAGGCGGCGGTGAACAGTGCGGCGGAACGTCCGGTGGAGTGGTAAGCCGGATGGGATTCGCGTTCGAGCACAATCACCCGGGCGTGCTGCGACAACCAGAAACCGGTGGAAGCACCGGCAATCCCGCCGCCGATGATGATGAAATCTGCCTGGCTCATGAACGTCTCCTGATGGGGCGTAAATGCCGAATGTGTCGATTTGTGGTGTTAGTGCTGTAGGCGGTAGATGGCATTGGCCAGTGCGATGTCTTCCAGGCCCAGGCCAATGGAGCGGAAGAACACATGGCGGTCGTAGCCAGGGCGCTGGACTTTTTCGCTGAGCAGGTCGGGCAAGTCGCCGATGATCGCGTTTTTGTCCCAGCCATATTGTTCACCGGCAATCAGCATCTCGCCGGCCGAGCCCGGGGTGGTCAGGCGATAGTCGCAGAACACTTGCATGTCATTGAGGCTCTGCGGCGGCACCTCGTGGGCACGCGGTGCGTTGGTGCTGATGGAAGTGATCAGCGCCGGTTTGCTCAAGCTCGACGGGTGGATCACCGGGCCTGCGGACGAGGTGCAGAGCATGATCACGTCGGCGTCTTGAACTGCTGCTTCAAGACTGTCGAGGATGCTCAGGCGCGGATCGAGGCTTTTGAGCTGCGCCAATACCTCGGGATTTTTGTCGCTCAGGCTCGGCGAGTAGAGGCTGATGCTCTGCCAGTCGCGCAGGCCTTTGACGTAGTGCACGTGCGCCTGGGCGACCTTGCCGCTGCCGATAATCGCCAGGCGCTGCGCCTTCAGCGGGGCGAGGGCGTCGACCGCCACGGCGGTGGTTGCGGCGGTGCGTGCCGTGGTCAGTTCACCGGCATCGCAGAGCAACAGCGGCTGGCCGGTCTGCATCGACATCAACAGCGTCCAGGCGGTCACCAGCGGGCCTTGTTCACGCACGATGTACGGCGAGGTCTTGACCCCGTAAACGCCGTCTTCGGCCAGCACGCCCAGGTAGTTGATGAAGTCGCCAGCGCCCTGGGGAAACTCCACCAGTTGCTGCGCCGGTTGTACGGCTTGGCCGGCGGCCAGGTCGCGGAACAGCTTGCGCAGGATCTGCGGCACGTCGACCTGCGCCAGCAGCTCGCGAACTTGAGGTTGGGTGATCACGTAAGGCGTACTGGGCATGGTCGGCTCCGAGAGCTGAAAGTAAACTAATTTGTCTATTATGGACATTTAGTTGTCGCGAGCAAGCCTGTTGAAAAAACTGGACGAAAAAAAAGCGCAGTCCGTTTCCGGCTGCGCCTCTTTTAGTGCGACCCGCGTTACGGGCGCTTGCGCTCAACCGCTCGCAGCAGATGCGTCGGTGGCGTTTCGCAGCTGATCTTGCGACCCAGCAGCGCCTCGATGGACGGTAGCTGGTAGGAGTCGTCTTCACCGGCAAAACTGATGGACACGCCATCGGCGCCGGCACGACCGGTACGACCGATGCGATGCACGTAGTCGTCCGGGACTTCCGGCAGGGTGAAGTTGATCACGTGGCTGATACCGTCGATGTGAATGCCGCGACCGGCCACATCGGTGGCGACCAGGACGCGGATCTTGCCTTCGCGGAAACCTTCCAGGGTCTTGATGCGCTTGTGCTGCGGCACGTCGCCGGACAGTTGCGCGGCGTTGACGCCATCGCGCACCAGGCGTTCTTCGATGCGCCGCACTTCATCCTTGCGGTTGGCGAACACCATCACCCGCTCCCAACCGTTGTCGTTGACCAGGTTGTAGAGCAGTTTGTATTTGTCGGCACCGGCGACCGCGTAGATGTGCTGCTCGACGTTTTCGCTGGCCACGTTCTGCGACTCGATCTCGACGATCGACGGCTCGGTGGTCCATTGCTTGGCCAGGTTCATCACGTCTTCGGTGAAGGTCGCGGAGAACAGCAGCGTCTGACGCTCGTTCTTCGGCGGAGTCTGGCGAATGATCTGACGCACTTGTGGGATGAAACCCATGTCGAGCATCCGGTCGGCTTCGTCCAGGACCATGACTTCGACCATGTCCAGGTGCACGTCGCCGCGCTGGTTGAAGTCCAGCAGACGGCCCGGTGTGGCGACGAGGATGTCGCAGTGACGGGCTTCGAGGTGCTTGAGCTGCTTGTCGAAGTCCATGCCGCCGACGAACGTCATGACGTTGAGGCCGGTGTACTTGGTCAGGTCGGCCGCGTCCTTGGCGATCTGCACCACCAGTTCCCGGGTCGGCGCGATGATCAGTGCCCGCGGCTCACCCATGTAACGCTCTTTCGGCGGTGGGGTTTGCAGCAGCTGGGTGATGATCGAAATCAGGAAGGCAGCGGTTTTGCCGGTGCCGGTCTGGGCGCGACCGATGGCATCTTTGCCGGCCAGGGTGAAGCCGAGGACTTGTGCCTGGATCGGCGTGCAATACGGGAAGCCCAGGTCCTGGATGGCATGCATCAGTTCGGGGGCGAGTTTGAAATCGTGGAAACGGGTTTTGCCTTCCTGGGGTTCGACGGCGAAGTCTTCGAGTTTCCAGGGGATGACCGGTGCTTTGGGCTTGGGTTCGCGACGCGGTCGGGCAGGTTTCGCAGCTTCGTTGCCCGGTTCTTCAGAGGCCTGGGCCTCAACGGGTTGGACGGCCGGTGTGGTGATCGGCTCGTGCTTCGGTACCGCTACGGTGGCGGTCCGGCCAGACTGACTACCGTCGGTGCGGTGGCTGGGATGGTGAGACGGAGCGCTGGAGACTGGCGCGAGCTGCTCAGTCTCGCTTTTACCGAACATTTTCTTGAGTGCTTTGAGCACGGTCATCTCATCGATTGGTTAAGGAATATACGCCGGCCAGTGTAATGCAAGAATCGGGCGCGGCGTAGGGGGATGGATCAATGGGTTGCTTTTCACATAAACAGTTAACGCAAGCGCTCGGCGAGCCAGACACTAATGTCGCGAATTTCCTCGGGTAACACTTCATGACCCATTGGGTATTCCTGCCATGTCACGGTGACACCATGCTGCTTTAGATACTCATAAGCGGTGCGGCCCATGGAGTTTTGAACGACGTCATCGTACTGGCCGTGCAAAGACAGCACGGGAATGCGCTGCTGGCTGGCGGAAAGCTCCAGTTCATCGCTGAAGGTCGGCGCATAAGTCGAGAGGGCAAGTACGCCACCCAGCGGCCCCTGCCATTTCAGGAAAGCGGTGTGCAGCACCACCGCGCCACCCTGGGAAAAACCTGCCAGAAAGATTCGCGAGGCGTCTATTCCGCTGGCGCGCTGCTCCTCGATCAAATCAAAGACTCTTTGCGCGGACGCTTCCAGCTGCTCGCGGTTGATCGCGCGCGCCGGGCTCATGGCCAATATGTCGTACCAGCTCGGCATCTCGTAGCCACCATTGATGGTCACGGCGCGGGTCGGTGCCTGGGGGAGAACGAAGCGGGTGGTCAGCAGGGTTTCCTGTAACGCCTCGGCCACCGGCAGGAAGTCGTAGCGATCGGCGCCCAGGCCGTGCAGCCAGATAACGCAGGCGTCTGCGGGCTTGACGGGCTGAAGAATCAAGGGCTCGGTCATGGTTGCTCCAATATTGTGCAGGCGCGCTCATTGAGTGCGAGGTCTGAGGGCGTGCCTGGTTGATCAGTTAAGAAGATGTCGCAAGGCTACAAGTTTTGCTATTGACCTGTCGCGTAATCGCTTCAGCGAGCGGTCTGGTACGGGCTTTGCTATGGGGAAACGGTGCAACCCATCTCGCGCCTTGCGGTAACACTATCAGTGTACTGCTGGCGGTGGGATAGCAAAGAATCCGGTGATGGATGTTCGCCAGTGGCCGCTACGGGCTTCGCGAACGTGAAAGGGCTACAGCCCGTTCGGCCGATTGGTGAGAAGTGAGTTGTCCATGATGTGGATTTTCTCCTACTAGACTCATAGCGCTGGTCTTACGTCGGTTGACCCCAAAAAAAGCCAACACGGGTCAACAACGCCTCATAAGGGTGCGACTGGACTCAAGCTCCGACACAACAAGAGCAAAACTGGAGGTTTGAATGAAGATGTTGAAATCCACCCTGGCTATCGTGACTGCAGCCGCAGTACTCGGTGTCAGTGGGTTCGCTCAGGCGGGTGCAACCCTGGATGCAGTGCAGAAGAAAGGTTTCGTACAGTGCGGCGTAAGTGATGGTCTGCCGGGCTTCTCGGTTCCAGACTCGACTGGCAAGATCATCGGCATCGATGCCGACGTCTGCCGCGCTGTGGCCGCTGCCGTATTCGGCGACGCGACCAAGGTCAAATTCAGCCAGTTGAACGCCAAAGAGCGCTTCACCGCGCTGCAGTCCGGCGAAATCGACGTGCTGTCGCGTAACACCACCTGGACCAGCTCCCGCGATTCGGGCATGGGCCTGGTGTTTGCCGGCGTGACGTACTACGACGGCATCGGCTTCCTGGTGAACAACAAGCTGGGCGTGAAGAGCGCTAAAGAGCTCGACGGCGCCACCATCTGCATTCAAGCCGGTACCACGACCGAGCTGAACGTTTCCGACTACTTCCGCGGTAACGGTCTGAAATACACCCCGATCACCTTCGACACCTCCGATGAAAGCGCCAAGTCGCTGGAATCCGGTCGTTGCGACGTGCTGACCTCCGACAAATCCCAGCTCTACGCACAACGCAGCAAACTGGCGACCCCGACCGACTACGTCGTTCTGCCGGAAACCATCTCCAAGGAGCCTCTGGGCCCGGTCGTGCGTAAAGGCGACGAAGAGTGGTTCAGCATCGTCAAGTGGACCCTGTTCGCGATGCTCAACGCTGAAGAAATGGGCATCACCCAGAAAAACGTTGAAGCTGAAGCCAAAGCCACCAAGAACCCGGACGTTGCTCGTCTGCTGGGCGCTGACGGTGAATACGGCAAAGACCTGAAAGTGAAGAAAGACTGGGTCGTGCAGATCGTCAAGCAAGTGGGTAACTACGGTGAAGTGTTCGAGAAAAACCTCGGCAAGAGCACTCCACTGGCCATCGACCGCGGGCTGAACGCTCTGTGGAACAACGGCGGCATTCAATACGCACCACCAGTGCGCTGATGGTTCTATCACCCGGTGGGCCAACCACCGGGTGATGTTCTGTTCCATTCTTTGCGGGGCACTTCATGCAAAATTCAATCGGCGCACCAAAGCAGAGGCTCAGCCTCAGCGATCCAAAAGTGCGTGCGTGGCTATTTCAGATCATCACCATCGTGGCGGTGGTCTCGATGGGCTGGTATCTGTTCGACAACACACAGACCAACCTTGAGCACCGGGGCATTACCTCCGGTTTCAGCTTTCTGGAGCGCAGTGCCGGTTTCGGCATCGCTCAACACCTGATCGACTACACCGAATCGGACAGCTATGCCCGGGTGTTTGTCATCGGCTTGCTCAACACGCTGCTGGTGACCTTCATCGGCGTGATCCTGGCGACGATCCTCGGGTTCATCGTTGGTGTGTCACGGCTGTCGAAGAACTGGATCATTGCCAAGCTGGCGACGGTGTATGTAGAGGTTTTTCGTAACATTCCGCCGCTGCTGCAAATCCTGTTCTGGTACTTCGCGGTGTTCCTGACCATGCCGGGGCCACGCAACAGCCATAACTTCGGCGACACCTTCTTTGTCAGCAGTCGTGGCCTGAACATGCCGGCCGCGTTGGCGGCGGATGGTTTCTGGCCGTTTGTGGCGAGCATCGTCGTAGCCGTCGTCGCCATCGTGCTGATGAGTCGCTGGGCGACCAAACGCTTCGAAGAGACCGGCGTACCGTTCCACAAGTTCTGGGTGGGCCTGGCACTGTTCCTGGTGATCCCTGCGCTGTGCGCATTGATCTTCGGCGCGCCAGTGCACTGGGAAATGCCGAAGCTGCAAGGCTTCAACTTCGTCGGTGGCTGGGTGCTGATCCCGGAACTGCTGGCTCTGACCCTGGCCCTGACCGTATACACCGCGGCGTTTATCGCCGAGATCGTGCGTTCGGGCATCAAGTCGGTCAGCCACGGCCAGACGGAAGCGGCGCACTCGTTGGGGTTGCGCAACGGTCCGACCCTGCGCAAGGTGATCATCCCGCAAGCCCTGCGCGTGATCATTCCACCGCTGACCAGCCAATACCTGAACCTGGCGAAGAACTCCTCGCTGGCGGCCGGTATCGGTTACCCGGAAATGGTCTCGTTGTTTGCCGGTACGGTGCTGAACCAGACCGGGCAGGCGATCGAGGTGATTGCCATCACCATGAGCGTATACCTGGCGATCAGTATCAGCATTTCCCTGCTGATGAACTGGTACAACAAGCGCATTGCGCTGATCGAGCGGTAAGGAAAAGCGCATGACGACTCATACTTTCAAACCTGACATGCCGCCCCCGAACCGCAGCATCGGTGTCGTGGCGTGGATGCGCGCCAACATGTTCTCCAGCTGGCTCAACACCCTGCTGACCCTGTTCGCGTTCTACCTGATCTACCTGGTGGTGCCGCCGATCCTGAGCTGGGCGATCCTCGATGCCAACTGGGTCGGCACCAGCCAGGCCGACTGCACCAAGGAGGGCGCCTGCTGGGTGTTCATCCAACAGCGCTTCGGCCAGTTCATGTACGGCTACTACCCGGTGGACTTGCGCTGGCGCGTTGACCTGACCGTATGGTTGGCGGTCATCGGCGTGGCACCGTTGTTCATCTCGCGTTTTCACCATAAAGCGGTGTACGGGCTGAGCTTCCTGGTGGTGTATCCGATTGTTGCCTGGTGCCTGCTGCACGGCGGCGTCTTCGGCCTGACCCAGGTGGCGACCAGCCAGTGGGGCGGCTTGATGCTGACCCTGGTGATCGCCACTGTCGGTATTGCCGGTGCATTGCCGCTGGGTATCGTCCTGGCGCTGGGCCGTCGTTCGAACATGCCAGCGATTCGTGTGGTCTGCGTGACCTTCATCGAATTCTGGCGCGGCGTGCCGTTGATCACGGTGCTGTTCATGTCCTCGGTGATGTTGCCGTTGTTCCTGCCTGAAGGCATGAACTTCGACAAACTGTTGCGGGCACTGATCGGTGTGATCCTGTTCCAGTCGGCCTACGTTGCCGAAGTGGTGCGTGGCGGTCTGCAAGCGATTCCCAAAGGTCAGTACGAAGCGGCTGCAGCGATGGGCCTCGGCTACTGGCGCAGCATGGGCCTGGTGATTCTGCCGCAAGCCCTGAAGCTGGTGATCCCCGGCATCGTCAACACCTTCATTGCGCTGTTCAAGGACACGAGCCTGGTGATCATCATCGGCCTGTTCGACTTGCTCAACAGCGTCAAACAAGCCGCCGCCGACCCGAAATGGTTGGGCATGGCCACCGAAGGCTATGTGTTCGCGGCCCTGGTGTTCTGGATTTTCTGTTTTGGTATGTCGCGCTATTCCATGCATCTGGAACGCAAGCTCGACACTGGCCACAAGCGTTAGGAGTTCTGAAATGAGCGAAGCAATCAAAAAGCCTGTGAGCCCTGAAGGCATTATTCAGATGCAGGGCGTGAACAAATGGTACGGCCAGTTCCACGTGTTGAAAGACATCAACCTGAACGTTAAACAGGGCGAGCGTATCGTCCTGTGTGGCCCGTCGGGTTCCGGCAAGTCCACCACCATTCGTTGCCTCAACCGTCTGGAAGAACACCAGCAGGGCCGCATCGTGGTCGACGGCGTGGAGCTGACCAACGACCTCAAGCAGATCGAATCGGTGCGCCGTGAAGTCGGCATGGTGTTCCAGCACTTCAACCTGTTCCCGCACCTGACCATCCTGCAGAACTGCACGCTGGCGCCGATGTGGGTACGCAAGATGCCCAAGCGCAAGGCCGAGGAAATCGCCATGCATTATCTGGAACGCGTACGCATTCCGGAGCAGGCGCATAAATTCCCGGGGCAACTGTCCGGCGGTCAGCAACAGCGTGTGGCGATTGCCCGTGCCTTGTGCATGAAGCCGAAAATCATGCTGTTCGACGAACCGACTTCGGCACTCGATCCAGAGATGGTGAAAGAGGTTCTGGACACCATGATCGGCCTGGCCGAAGACGGCATGACCATGCTCTGCGTGACCCACGAAATGGGCTTCGCCCGCACCGTGGCCAACCGCGTGATCTTCATGGACAAGGGTGAAATCGTCGAGCAGGCTGCGCCGAACGACTTCTTCGATAATCCGCAGAATGAACGGACCAAGCTGTTCTTGAGCCAGATTTTGCATTGATGCCAGCTGACTCGTAGAAACAAACCCGGCCTCGCGCCGGGTTTGTTTTTTGCGCTCAGGAAACAGTGAGGGTTTCGTGCTCTTTGTGCGCTGTATGCTTGAAACCCCTCAAATCCGCCCCTTCACCCAGTGATTTCACATCGGCGAGCAAATGCGGATAGCGGTCAAGCAGGCGCATCAGCAGCACCAATGTTTTCGGAGGAAGTATTTCGCCGCGCTCGTAACGGGAAAACGCGTTGTGTCCGCCACCGGACAGTAGTTGCACAGTTTCTTTTTGCGTCAGATGCAGTTTGCGACGGATTCGCTTCATCTCGTCGCCGATCATCTGCCTTGCTGCGATAACCAGTTCGTCGCCCGCATCTGAATGACGCTCTGAACAACTGTCGTCTAACTCGACCTCGCCACACATCTGGCATTCCCAGCCAGATAAATCATTTACGCGGCGCTCCATACCTTTGACGCTCATGGTTTCGCCGCGACCCTCGAAATGTCGCATTCCTTCCTGGGCTCCACAGCTAAAACACTGCCGGGTTTTCATTGGGATTTCTCCTTGAAGGAGATTACGGGTGGACCACCGCCGGGGCGATACGTCACCTTGATATAAATCTCCAGACCGTATGAGTTGATGTGATAAACGTCTTGCCAGACGCGATGATCGTCATAGGTGGTCATCGACTTGTACAGCATCTTTCCCTGGAGCTCGAAAATGACCTCCTGCATCTCCACGAGGTTTAAGCCAAGAACCCTGCCGCCGTTTTTAGCACTGCTGGTGAATGCTTTGCCTCCAAGTCGCCTGACATCCGCTTTGATCACCGCCAAGTCGTAATGGGGTGTGTTCTTTTCCATAAGAAGCCGCTAACCCTGTCCCTAAAATTACCCTTAAAGGGTAATTTTGACTAATCGAAAATCCCGCTCCATTACCCTCTCCCTGACCGTAGGCGGTTGCCGTCCTACGCGTAGCTGACTAACATGTCAGGAAATTCATCCTATGATTGGATGAAAGGGCGAATCCTATGTCAGAAATTTCTCCATTAATTAAGCGATCCCTGGTCGATCAGGCTCTGGATCAGTTACGTCTGCGCATCACCGAAGGCGTGTGGAGGGTCGGCCAGCGATTACCCACAGAACCCGAGCTGTCCGCCGAGCTGGGGATCAGCCGCAACACCGTGCGGGAAGCCATGCGCGTACTGGCGTTTTCCGGATTGATCGAAATCCGTCAGGGCGACGGCAGCTATCTGCGGGCAGTGGTCGATCCGCTCGACACCATGAAGGCGTTGTCCCGTTGCTCCCACGAGCAAGCCCGGGAGACTCGGCACATTCTGGAAGTCGAGGCCATCGGCCTGGCCGCGTTGCGTCGTACCGACGAAGATCTGGTGGCATTGCGCGAGGCGTTGGGCGTCAGTGGCAGCCATTACCACGGCGATCTCGACACGTATATCGCTTGCGATCTGGTGTTCCACCGCCGCTTGGTTGACGCCGCACACAACCCGACCCTCAGCGAGCTGTATCGCTATTTTTCCAGTGTCATCGGCGCGCAATTGCGCGAAACCCTGAACATTTCCCCCCGACGCCAAGAAGTGTTCGACCTCCATATCGAACTGCTTGATGCCGTCGAGCAACGCGACCCGGAACGGGCCAAAGCCCTGTCGAGGCAGTTGATCAATGAACCTTGAAACCGAGAACCCCATGTCCAGCCAGCAGGTCAACCAAAGCAGCCTCCCCCAAGCCAAGCGGACGGCGGAGCTTGAAGCGCTGCTGATCGACGCCGAGGCGGATGATGAACAGGTCCAGCAAAACCCCCCGATCCTGCGGCGGCCGTGGCTGCTGTTGCTGGGCCTGATTCTGGTGGCGCTGAACCTGCGTCCGGCGCTGTCGAGCATGGCGCCGATGCTCAGCGAGGTGTCGAAGACCCTTGGTTTGTCGGCCGCCCACGCCGGATTGCTGACGACGTTGCCGGTGTTGTGCCTCGGCTTGTTTGCACCGCTGGCGCCCGTGCTGGCTCGACGTTTCGGCGCTGAGCGAGTGGTGCTGGGCATTCTCTTGATGCTGGCCGGCGGGATCATCCTGCGCAGTTCTTTCGGCGAGATCGGCCTGTTTGCCGGCAGCGTGCTGGCCGGCGCGAGCATCGGCGTGATCGGCGTATTGCTGCCCGGCATCGTTAAACGCGACTTCGCGAAACACGCGGGCACCATGACCGGCGTCTACACCATGGCCTTGTGCCTGGGGGCGGCGATGGCCGCGGGCGCGACCGTGCCGTTGAGCGAGCATTTCGACAAGAGTTGGGCCTTGGGCCTCGGCTTCTGGGTGGTTCCGGCATTGGTCGCGGCGATTTTCTGGTTGCCACAAGTCGGGCAGAAACACGGCGCGCACAACGTCGCGTATCGGGTTCGCGGTCTGTTGCGTGATCCTCTGGCCTGGCAAGTGACGTTCTACATGGGCCTGCAATCCTCTTTGGCCTACATCGTGTTCGGCTGGTTGCCGTCGATCCTGATCGGCCGCGGCCTGACGCCGACCCAGGCGGGTCTGGTGCTGTCAGGTTCGGTCATCGTTCAGTTGGCGAGTTCACTGGCGGCGCCATGGCTGGCGACGCGTGGCAAGGACCAGCGTTTGGCGATCATCATCGTCATGCTGCTGACCCTTGGCGGCTTGTTCGGTTGTCTTTACGCACCGATCGAAGGCTTGTGGGGCTGGGCGATCCTGCTGGGTCTGGGGCAGGGCGGTGCGTTCAGTCTGGCGTTGACCCTGATCGTGCTGCGTTCGCGGGACTCCCATGTCGCGGCGAACCTGTCGAGCATGGCCCAGGGCTTCGGCTACACCCTGGCGTCCATGGGCCCGTTCGCGGTCGGCATCGTGCATGACTGGACCGGCGGCTGGAGTGCTGTGGGATGGATCTTCGGCGTCATCGGCCTCGGCGCGATCATCGCCGGCCTCGGTGCCGGGCGTTCGTTGTACGTTCAGGTTCAAAGCGAGAAAGTCTGACGTTCTGCGCACTGTCGGTATTCGGCCCGCGAATGCCGATAGTGTTCCGCGCATTTGTTGACTATCGTTGCAGGCTATCTTTCGAAGCTACTTTGCAATTCCAGAGAGCCTGTCCATGAGTGATACCCACAACGCCTTGATCGCCCGGTTCTACCAAGCCTTCCAGCGGCTGGATGCCGAGGCCATGAGCGCCTGTTACACCGACGACGTGGTGTTCAGTGATCCGGCGTTCGGCGAACTTCGCGGCCGAGATGCAGGCGACATGTGGCGGATGCTCACCACTCGGGCCAAGGACTTTTCCCTGACGTTCGATCACGTACGCAGCGATGAGCGCACGGGCGGCGCCCATTGGGTGGCAACGTACCTGTTCAGCCAGACCGGCAACACCGTGGTCAATGACATTCAGGCACGCTTCGTTTTTCGCGACGGCAAGATTTGCGAACATCACGACAGCTTCGATCTGTGGGCCTGGTCCCGACAGGCGCTGGGTTTCAAAGGGCTATTGTTGGGCTGGACGCCAGTGGTGAGAAACGCCGTGCGCGCTCAAGCCTTGAAGGGGCTGAAGGCATTCCAGGCCAGTCGCTGATAAGATCGCGGCTTGTTTCCTACAAGCCTTGATCGTCACGTGGACACCGCCAGCGAATCTTCCGTCAATGCCGCCGAACCCTCACTGCCTGTCAGCAAACCCTGGTTCGTCTACCTCGTTCGCGCGGCCAATGGTTCGCTCTACTGCGGGATCAGCGACGATCCCGTGCGCCGCTTCGCCACTCACCAGAGTGGCAAGGGCGCGCGCTTCTTCCTGTCTAGCCCGGCCGTCGCACTGGTCTACACCGAAGCCTGCCGCGACAAAAGCGAAGCGCTGCGTCAGGAGCGACTGATCAAAAAGCTCAAGAAAAGCGCCAAGGAATGTTTGGTCGCGAGTGCTGCTGCGGGCTTATCAATCTGACTGATAAGCGCCCATCAGGCGGATGGGTAGGCCGCGTGCGGATTGCGCGCTAAGCTGCGGTTTCCTTATCCGAGCGACGGAACCGAGCATGTCCGAGTTGATTCTGCATCATTACCCGACGTCCCCTTTCGCCGAAAAGGCTCGCTTGTTGCTGGGCTTCAAGGGACTGTCCTGGCGTTCGGTGAACATCTCGCCAGTGATGCCGAAACCCGATCTGACGGCGCTGACCGGCGGCTACCGCAAGACGCCGGTGTTGCAGATTGGCGCTGATGTTTATTGCGACACGGCGCTAATGGCACGTTGTCTGGAGCAGGAAAAAGCCTTGCCGGCGTTCTTTCCGGAAGGTCAGGAAATGATCACCGCGACCTTCGCCGCGTGGGCCGATTCGGTGGTGTTCCAGCATGCGGTCAGCCTGGTGTTCCAGCCGGCGTCGGTGGCGGTGCGCTTCGGTAAATTGTCACCTGAAGCGATCAAGGCCTTCCTGGCCGATCGCGCATGCCTGTTCAGCGGTGGCAGCGCCACACGGTTGTCGGCTGAACAGGCCCGGCATCAGTGGCCGACCATCATGGCGCGTCTGGAGCAACAGCTTCAGCGCGAACAGGGCGACTTCCTGTTCGGCGAGCCGTCGATTGCCGACTTCGCCCTGGCCCATCCGTTGTGGTTCCTTAAGGCCACGCCCGTCACGTCACCGTTGGTCGATGCTTATCCAGCGGTTTCGGCATGGCTGGGGCGCGTGTTGGGCTTCGGTCATGGCGCGTTCAGCGAGATGACTTCCGAGGAGGCGCTTGAAGTCGCGCGCAACACCACGCCGGCTGCATTGCCGGATGAGCAGTTCGATGAGCCGAACGGGTTCGAAGTAGGCCAGCAAGTGGTGATCGCTGCGACCGATTACGGCGTTGATCCGGTGGCGGGAGAGTTGCTGTTTGCGGGTAGCGAAGAATTGATTCTGCGTCGCGAAGACGAGCGGGCGGGTGTGGTGCATGTGCACTTTCCGCGGTTCGGGTTTCGTATCGAAGCGCAATAACCTGGCATCACGATGATTGTGCTGGCTCTAACCTGTGGCGAGGGAGCTTGCTCCCGCTGGACTGCGTAGCAGGCCTAACTGTTTTGTGAGCGCTGCGCACTCAAGCGGGAGCAAGCTCCCTCGCCACAGAGATTGAGTGAGCCAATAGGTTACTTCAGGGCGGCGAGAATGGCGTCCGGGTCATACCCGCGAAGCAACGTCCCGTTCACCGCGATGATCGGAATTCCGCCGCCACCCAGCGCTTCGTAGGCTTTGCGCGCCTCGGCATCCTTTTCGATATCGAACTCCTTGTAGGGGATTCCCTTCTGATCGAGAAAGTGCCGGGTCAGTTTGCAGTAACCGCACCATTCGGTGGCATAGAGCACGACGTTGGCCTTGGCCTGAGTCTGCTCGGACACCCCTTGCGCCGGATGCAACACCCGCTCGATCTTGCCCCAGTTCTGGTAGACCACGACCACCAGCAGGATCAGCAGGAATTTCTTCAGTACGCTGCCGAGCATCAGTTACGTCGCTTGAGCTGATCGGTGAGCTGGGTCGGCAGACCTTTGATGATCAGCGTGCCGGCTTCTTCGTCGTATTCGATCTTCGAGCCCAGCAGGTGCGCTTCGAAACTGATGGACAGGCCTTCGGCGCGACCGGTGAAGCGGCGGAACTGGTTGAGGGTACGTTTATCGGCCGGGATCTCCGGCGACAAACCGTAGTCCTTGTTGCGGATGTGATCGTAAAAGGCTTTCGGGCGCTCTTCGTCGATCAGCTCCGAGAGTTCTTCCAGGCCCATGGGTTCGCCCAGTTTTGCCTGACTGCTGGCGTAATCCACCAGGGTCTTGGTCTTCTCGCGGGCGGATTCTTCTGGCAGGTCTTCGCTTTCGACGAAGTCACTGAAAGCCTTGAGCAGGGTGCGGGTTTCGCCGGGACCGTCGACGCCTTCCTGACAGCCAATGAAGTCGCGGAAATACTCCGACACCTTTTTGCCGTTCTTGCCTTTGATGAACGAAATGTACTGCTTGGACTGCTTGTTGTTCTGCCACTCGGAGACGTTGATCCGCGCCGCCAGGTGCAGTTGGCCCAGGTCCAGGTGCCGGGACGGGGTCACGTCCAGCTGATCGGTCACTGCAACGCCTTCACTGTGGTGTAGCAGGGCGATCGCCAGGTAGTCGGTCATGCCTTGCTGATAATGCGCAAACAGCACGTGGCCGCCCACTGAGAGGTTCGATTCCTCCATCAGCTTTTGCAGATGTTCCACCGCCACCCGGCTGAACGCTGTGAAATCCTTGCCGCCATCGAGGTATTCCTTCAGCCAGCCGCTGAACGGATGCGCCCCGGACTCGGCGTGGAAGAAACCCCAGGCCTTGCCTTGTTTGGCGTTGTAGCTCTCGTTGAGGTCGGCAAGCATGTACTCGATGGCGCTCGACTCGGTCAGTTCGGAATCGCGAGCGTGGAGAACTGCGGGCGTGCCGTCGGGTTTTTTGTCGATCAGGTGGACGATGCAATGGCGGATCGGCATGGGCTTCTCGGCTGATGGAAGAGAGGAGGGCGTGCTCCCCCAAAAAGTGCCAAGTGTACCGCAACCACTGGTTTTGGCGCGGCACGAAGGGCAATTCGCAGGTGTCCGATGGCCCTTATGCAGTTTTTTGCCGATTTAGAGCAATAAAGCTGACCAAATGGGTAGCTAGAGGCGGATATTTCCCCGTCTCTGTGCTAGTTTTGCCCGGTCTTACGCGAAGTCACTGCGTTAAGCGTGCATTCAGCATTTGTCAGGTCGAACCAAACCCTGATTTCGGTATCTATAACCCCGACTCGTCGCGGTTGTGGCCGAGGGTGCCAGATCCAGAAGATCGGGCTCGATGGCTGACACTGCACTCTGCAATCCATATGAATTTGATAGGGAAGGAACACTACATGGCTCTTACTAAAGACCAACTGATCGCCGACATCGCTGAAGCTATCGACGCGCCAAAAACCACCGCGCGTAACGCTCTGGACCAACTGGGCCAAATCGTTGCCGATCAGCTGGAAAACGGCGGCGAAATCACTCTGCCAGGTATCGGCAAACTGAAAGTGACTGAGCGTCCTGCCCGTACCGGCCGTAACCCTTCGACTGGCGCTGCCATCGAAATCGCTGCCAAGAAAGTTATCAAGCTGGTTGTGGCCAAAGGCCTGACCGACGCTGTTAACAAGTAAGACGCAGTAAAAAAAAGCCGTGCACCGGAGTGATCCGGGCACGGCTTTTTTGTGTCTGCGATTTGGCGATTGCCCCGCGAACACCGCTAAACCCATGTGGGAGTGAGCCTGCTCGCGATGGCGGTGCATCAGTCGACATCATCGTTAACTGACACGCAGCCATCGCGAGCAGGCTCATTCCCACAGTTGATCTGCGTTGGTCAGTGACTCAGCTCTTGCGAGCCCAGCGTTCACGCCACACTTGCTGCTCGGATTTGGTCTGGAAGGTCCAGGCGACGAAGCGGCTTTGCTTCTGGCCCTGAGACATTTCCACGACCTGGCTTTCCAGTACACCGGCCTTTTTCAGGGCCGTCTGGATCGCCGGCAGGTTGGAGGCTTTCGAGACCAAGGTGCTGAACCACAGCACTTTGTGTTGGAAATGCGCGCTCTCGGCGATCAACTGCGTCACAAACCGTGCTTCGCCACCTTCACACCACAATTCCGCCGATTGACCGCCAAAGTTCAGCACCGGCAGTTTGCGTTTTGGATCGGCACGGCCCAGGGCGCGCCATTTACGCTCGCTGCCCTTGGTCGCTTCGTCCATCGATGCGTGGAACGGCGGGTTGCACATGGTCAGGTCAAAACGTTCGCCGGGTTCAAGCAGGCCCAGCAGAATGTGCTTGGGGTTGCTTTGCTGACGCAACTGGATGGCCTTGTTCAGCCCGTTGGACTGGACGATGGCTTTGGCGGCGGCCACGGCTGTCGGGTCGATTTCCGAGCCGAGGAAGTGCCAGCGATAGTCGCTGTAGCCGATCAACGGATAGACGCAGTTGGCGCCCATGCCGATATCGAGCACCTTGACCGGCGCGCCGCGCGGGATCTCACCGTCGTTGACGCTGGCCAACAGGTCGGCCAGGAAGTGCACGTAATCGGCACGGCCCGGAACCGGCGGGCAGAGATAGTCGGCCGGGATGTCCCAGTGGGCGACACCGTAGAACGACTTGAGCAACGCCCGGTTGAACACCCGCACTGCGTCCGGGCTGGCAAAGTCGATGCTTTCCTTGCCGTACGGGTTGATGATCACGAACTTCGCCAGTTCCGGCGTGGTTTTGATCAGCGCCGGGAAGTCGTAACGACCCTGATGGCGATTGCGCGGATGCAGGCTGGCCTTTTCACGCGGTTCCACGGTTTTGGCCGGGGTGGCGGAATCAGGCTTTTTGCGCGCAGGGCGGGGTGTGCGGGGGGCGTTCATGGGTGTGGTCGATTCGGGTATGGCTGAAAGTGGCGGGTATTGTCCCACATCTAAACTGCGCCCGGCCAAAGTAGTGCGGTTGGTGCACCAGGGAGCACTTTTTATGCCGAAAAGATCTTGAGGAACTGTTATTTATGACAGTGGGCGAGAGATATTTTTTTCGATTTACTCAATGGTGAGCGCTGCCTAAAGCAGGCCACTTATTTCGGGAGTGATCGTAATGGATGATTTGTTTGCCGCAACATTTCCAAGCACCAATAATTTCGGATTTATTAACTGCTCAAGCAAGCCCAGCCCCGTGCAAGGGATTATTGCTAAGGTTCCGTCGATAAAGGGTGTTGAGCCAGGCGATGTGCTGACGTTGTTTTCCCAGGGATACACCAGTTTCGATGATAAAACCCCTATTCCAGGAACAGCGACTCAATTTGAGCGAGTGATAGGCCCTGCGGATGTGGGGCAGCCTGTTGATTTCATCATCGGGCCGTACGCCACCGCGATCAAACCTATTCGTTCGGGGTCGTTGGGTGTTTGTTATTCGGTAACGCGTGGGGGGAATACTGTTAGTTCGCCGAAGTCATGGGTGAAAATCAGTGTCGAGTTACCCGGTGGTGGCACTTGCCCTGAGTAAAAAGGCACAAAAAAGGGAGGCCGTTTCGGGCCTCCCTTTTTCATTGCGATTTGCCGTTACAAACTGGCAATCCGCGCATGCTGCTCGGCCAACTTGCCCAAAGCCTGTTCAGCTTCAGCCAGTTTGGCGCGTTCCTTCTCGATGACTTCGGCCGGGGCCTTGTCGACGAAACCGGCGTTGGACAGCTTGCCGCCCACGCGCTGAACTTCGCCCTGCAATCGCAGGATTTCCTTGTCCAGTCGTGCCAGTTCGGCGTCTTTGTCGATCAGGCCGGCCATCGGCACCAGCACTTCCATCTCGCCGACCAGTGCGGTGGCGGACAGCGGTGCTTCTTCGCCAGCTGCCAACACGGTGATCGATTCGAGGCGAGCCAGCTTCTTCAGCAGGGCTTCGTTCTCGGTGAGGCGACGCTGATCTTCGGCGCTGACGTTTTTCAGGAACAGGTTCAACGGCTTGCCTGGACCGATGTTCATTTCGCCGCGGATGTTGCGCGTGCCGAGCATCAGTTCCTTGAGCCATTCGATGTCGTTTTCGGCGCCCTGATCGATGCGTGCTTCATTGGCCACAGGCCACGGTTGCAGCATGATCGTCTTGCCTTCGATACCGGCCAGCGGCGCGATGCGCTGCCAGATTTCTTCGGTGATGAACGGCATGAACGGGTGCGCCAGACGCAGCGCGACTTCCAGCACTCGAACCAGTGTGCGGCGGGTGCCACGCTGGCGTTCGACCGGTGCGTTTTCGTCCCACAGCACAGGCTTGGAGAGTTCCAGGTACCAGTCGCAATACTGGTTCCAGATGAACTCGTACAAGGCTTGTGCAGCCAGGTCGAAGCGGAACTGATCGAGTTGGCGGGTCACTTCGGCTTCGGTGCGTTGCAGCTGCGAAATGATCCAGCGATCCGCCAGCGACAGCTCATAAGCTTCGCCGTTCTGCCCGCAGTCTTCGCCCTTGTCCAGCACGTAGCGCGCGGCGTTCCAGATCTTGTTGCAGAAGTTGCGATAGCCCTCGACGCGGCCCATGTCGAACTTGATGTCGCGACCGGTCGATGCCAGCGAACAGAACGTGAAGCGCAGGGCGTCGGTGCCATAGCTGGCGATGCCGTCGGCGAACTCGTCGCGGGTCTGCTTCTCGATCTTCTTCGCCAGTTTTGGCTGCATCATGCCGGAGGTGCGTTTCTGCACCAGGTCTTCGAGCTCGATGCCGTCGATGATGTCCAGCGGGTCCAGGACGTTGCCCTTGGACTTGGACATTTTCTGTCCCTGGCCATCACGCACCAGACCGTGCACATAAACGGTCTTGAACGGAACCTGCGGCGTGCCGTCTTCGTTTTTCACCAAGTGCATGGTGAGCATGATCATCCGGGCAACCCAGAAGAAAATGATGTCAAAACCGGTGACCAGCACGTCGGTGGAGTGGAATTTCTTCAGGAATTCGGTTTGCTCAGGCCAGCCGAGCGTGGAGAACGTCCACAGGCCCGAACTGAACCAGGTGTCGAGTACGTCGTTGTCCTGTTGCAGTGCAACGTCCGGGCCGAGGTTGTGCTTGGCACGCACTTCGGCTTCGTCGCGACCGACATAGACCTTGCCCGACTCGTCGTACCAGGCCGGAATTCGGTGGCCCCACCACAGCTGACGGCTGATGCACCAGTCCTGGATGTCGCGCATCCACGAGAAGTACATGTTTTCGTATTGTTTCGGCACGAACTGAATGCGGCCGTCTTCAACCGCAGCGATGGCCGGCTCGGCCAATGGCTTGGTGGAGACGTACCACTGGTCGGTCAGCCACGGCTCGATGATGGTGCCGGAGCGGTCGCCTTTCGGTACTTTCAACGCGTGATCGTTGACACTGACCAAGAGGCCGGCGGCATCAAACGCTGCAACGATCTGCTTGCGCGCTTCGAAGCGATCCAGGCCGGCGTATTCGGCCGGGATCTTGCCGTCGATACTTTCGTTCAGGGTGCCGTCGAGGTTGAACACCTGACAGGCCGGCAATACAGCGGCGTTCTTGTCGAAGATGTTCAGCAGCGGCAGGTTGTGGCGCTTGCCGACTTCGTAGTCGTTGAAATCGTGCGCCGGGGTGATTTTCACGCAGCCGGTGCCGAACTCAGGGTCGCAGTAATCGTCGGCGATGATCGGGATGCGGCGGCCGACCAGCGGCAGCTCGACAAACTTGCCGATCAAGGCTTTGTAGCGTTCGTCGTTCGGGTTAACCGCGACGGCGGCGTCGCCGAGCATGGTTTCCGGGCGAGTGGTCGCGACGATCAGGTAATCGTTGCCTTCAGCGGTCTTCACGCCGTCGGCGAGCGGGTATTTCAGGTTCCACAGGAAACCTTTCTCGTCGTGGTTTTCCACTTCGAGGTCGGAAATCGCCGTGTGCAACTTGGTGTCCCAGTTGACCAGGCGCTTGCCGCGGTAGATCAGACCGTCTTCGTGCAGGCGCACAAAGGCTTCTTTCACGGCTTCCGAGAGGCCGTCGTCCATGGTGAAGCGCTCGCGGCCCCAGTCCACGGACGAGCCGAGACGGCGGATCTGACGGCTGATGTTGCCGCCGGACTGATCCTTCCACTCCCAGACTTTCTCGAGGAATTTCTCACGGCCCAGATCATGACGACTCTGGCCCTGGGCTTCGAGTTGGCGCTCCACCAGCATTTGCGTGGCGATACCGGCATGGTCGGTACCCGGCTGCCACAGGGTGTTACGACCCTGCATGCGGCGGAAACGGATCAGGGCGTCCATGATCGCGTTGTTGAAGCCGTGACCCATGTGCAGGCTGCCGGTGACGTTCGGCGGCGGGATCATGATGGTGTAGGACTCGCCCGCGCCTTGCGGGGCGAAGTAATTCTCTGACTCCCAGGTGTTGTACCAGGAAGTTTCAATGGCGTGCGGCTGGTAGGTCTTATCCATGCGCGGCGGGACCCTATTGGCATTTATTCAGGAAAAGCCGGCAAGTATAGCGGGGCATGGGGCGGAGGGCGAGCCGGGGTAGACCGGGCGCAGATCAAACTGTGGAATGAACCTGTGGCGAGGGAGCTTGCTCCCGCTGGGGCGCGAAGCGGCCCCGACATCAGCAAGTTAGGTATGCCAGGTACACGGCTTTGCGGCTGCTGCGCAACCGAGCGGGAGCAAGCTCCCTCGCCACAGAAACCCGCCGGGCTTGGGGTTATTCGTATTGGCTCAACAACCGTTCCATCCGCGCGCTGAGGCGGCGTTTGATTTCGGTTTCGATGTGCGGGGCGAAGTCGTCGATCACGTCTTGCATGATCAATTGCGCGGCGGCGCGCAGTTCGTCTTCCAGGTGCAGCAGCTCGTCGGCGCTCTTGCTGGCGGCGGGTGCCGGTTGGGCGGCAGGGGCTGCTGGGG
>NZ_JBYTAJ010000046.1:0-38311 GCF_058788075.1 Pseudomonas sp. FW305-20
ATGGACGCTCTGCGTCCGCTTCGGCAGGGACGCGGAGCGTCCCGGGCTGCATTCCCACGCAGAGCGTGGGAACGATCTACTCCCCCTCAAAAACCATCCGGCGTGCGCGCTTTCTCCCGTGCATGCTCGCGGCTGATCAAGCCCTTGCTCACCAGTTCCTTCAAGCACATATCCAGCGTCTGCATCCCCAGGTTGCCCCCGGTCTGAATCGACGAGTACATCTGCGCCACCTTGTCTTCGCGGATCAGGTTACGGATCGCTGACGTGCCGAGCATGATTTCGTGGGCCGCGATCCGCCCGCAGGGCCGAGCGCAGCGCCGTGGCGAAACTGCGCGTATCGCGATGGACTTCACGCTGATTGATCAAACATTTGCGCGACTCGTGGACGAACTCGATCGGGTCTTCGATGGTGAGGATGTGCTGATGACGATGGCTGTTCAGATGATCGATCATCGCCGCCAAAGTGGTGGATTTGCCGGAACCGGTCGGCCCGGTCACCAGCACCAGCCCCCGCGGCGCTTCGGTAATCTTGCGAAACACCTCCCCCATACCGAGGTCTTCCATGCTCAGGACCTTGGACGGAATGGTCCGGAACACCGCGCCAGCACCGCGATTGTGGTTGAACGCGTTAACCCGAAAACGCGCCACGCCGGGCACATCAAAGGAGAAGTCGGTCTCCAGGTGCTTCTCGAAGTCCACCCGCTGCGTGTCGTTCATGATGTCGTAGATCAGCGCCTGCACCTGTTTGTGGTCCAGGGCCGGCAGGTTGATGCGCCGCACATCGCCGTCGACCCGAATCATCGGGGGCAGGCCGGCAGACAGATGCAAGTCGGATGCGCCCTGTTTCGCGCTGAAAGCCAGCAGCTCAGTGATATCCATAGCGTTCCTCAATTCCAGTAGAATGCCGCGAACCTTCAGCCGCCGGCGCCTCTTGATGTCCACGATAGCAGACAACATCGCTCAGGTTAGTTCACGCATCCACGCTGCCGCCCTTGCCGCAAAGCGCGACGCAGACAGCGTCCAGCTATTGGCCGTGAGCAAGACCAAGCCGGCCGAGGCCCTGCGCGAAGCATATGCCGCCGGCCTCCGCGACTTTGGCGAGAACTACTTGCAGGAAGCCTTGAGCAAACAGCTCGAATTGGCCGACCTGCCCTTGATCTGGCACTTCATCGGCCCCATTCAATCGAACAAGACTCGCGCTATCGCCGAGCACTTCGCCTGGGTGCATTCCGTGGATCGTTTGAAAATCGCACAACGCCTGTCCGAACAACGTCCTGCAGAGTTACCCCCACTGAACATCTGCATCCAGGTCAACGTCAGCGGTGAAGCCAGCAAGTCCGGCTGCACCCCGGCCGACCTGCCGGCCTTGGCCGATGCCATCAGCAAACTGCCGCGCCTCAAGCTGCGCGGGCTGATGGCAATCCCCGAGCCGACCGAAGATCGCGCCGCCCAGGATGCCGCTTTTGCTGCCGTGCAAAGCCTGCAAGCCAGCCTGAACCTGCCGCTCGACACACTTTCCATGGGCATGAGCCACGACCTTGAGTCGGCCATCGCCATGGGCGCCACCTGGGTCCGTATCGGTACGGCCCTGTTTGGCGCCCGCGACTATGGTCAGCCTTGAAATATGGCTGACTCCTCTCTTTATAAGGACCTGACATGAGCAAGACTCGTATTGCCTTTATCGGTGCCGGCAACATGGCCGCCAGTCTGATCGGCGGCCTGCGCGCCAAAGGTCTGGACGCCGCGCAGATCCGCGCCAGCGATCCGGGCGCCGAAACCCGCGCTCGCGTGAACGCTGAACACGGCATCGAGGTATTCGCCTACAACGCCGACGCCATCCAGGGCGCCGATGTCGTCGTACTGGCGGTCAAACCTCAAGCGATGAAAGCCGTCTGCGAAGCGCTTCGCCCAAGCCTCAAGCCCAATCAACTGGTGGTCTCGATTGCCGCCGGCATCACCTGCGCCAGCATGAACAACTGGCTCGGCGCCCAACCGATCGTGCGTTGCATGCCCAACACCCCGGCGCTACTGCGCCAGGGCGTGAGCGGTTTGTTCGCCACGGCTGAAGTGAGCACCGAACAACGCCAACAGGCGCAAGAACTGCTGTCCGCCGTTGGCATCGCCCTGTGGCTGGATGAAGAGCAGCAACTGGACGCGGTCACCGCCGTTTCCGGCTCGGGTCCGGCGTACTTCTTCCTGCTGATCGAAGCCATGACCGCCGCCGGCGTGAAGCTCGGCCTGCCGGCAGACATCGCTGCACAACTGACCCTGCAAACCGCTTTGGGCGCTGCTCACATGGCCGTGGCCAGTGACGTCGACGCTGCGGAACTGCGGCGCCGCGTGACGTCGCCTGCGGGCACCACGGAAGCGGCGATCAAGTCGTTCCAGGCCGGTGGCTTCGAAGCCCTGGTAGAAAAAGCACTCGGCGCCGCTGCGCACCGCTCGGCCGAGATGGCCGAGCAACTGGGTCGTTAATCAGCTCTTACAAAGGAATCAATGATGCTCGGACTCAACGACGCTGCCATTTTCATAATCAAAACCTTGGGCAGCCTGTACCTGCTGATCGTACTTTTGCGTTTCATCCTGCAATTGGTTCGGGCGAATTTCTACAACCCGCTCTGCCAGTTCATCGTGAAAGCCACTCAACCGCTGCTCAAGCCTCTGCGCCGGATCATCCCGAGCATGTTCGGGTTGGACATGTCGTCACTGGTGCTGGCGCTGATCGTGCAGATGCTGCTGATCGCCGTCATCCTGTTGCTCAAGGGCTTCGCGGTCGACTGGCTACTGTTGGTGCCTTGGGCGCTGATCGCGATCTTCTCGCTGTTTTTGAACATTCTGTTCTACGCGATGATCATCAGTGTGATCCTCTCCTGGGTTGCCCCAAGGAGCCACAATCCGGGCGCAGAGCTGGTCGCTCAGATTACTGAACCGGTACTCGCCCCGTTCCGCCGGATCATTCCGAGCCTGGGCGGCCTCGACATCTCGCCGATCTTCGCGTTTATCGTGATCCAGTTGCTGCAAAGCTGGCTGATCCCACGCCTTGCGTACTACGCCCTCATGCCGCAGGGGCTGCTCGGCCTGATCTGATGAGCTACTTTCGCTGGGACGGTGACGACCTGATTCTGGAGTGTCACCTGCAACCGGCGGCCCGCAGCGATGACTTCTGCGGGCTGCACGGGGATCGATTGAAGATTCGCCTGACGGCGCCGCCGGTTGAAGGCAAAGCCAATGCGTATTTGATGGCGTTTCTGGCCAAGGCGTTTGGGGTGTCCAAGAGTCAGGTGAGTCTGATCAGCGGTGAGTTGAACCGGCAAAAGCGAGTGCGGATTTGCTCGCCGAAGAAGCTGCCGGATTTGCCGGATCTGGCGCGCCCGGCAGGCTGACCGCGTCATCGTTCATCGCGAGCAGGCTCACTCCCACAGGGGAATGCATTCCAATGTGGGAGTGAGCCTGCTCGCGATTGCAACACCTCGGTCCAACTGAATGAAATCAGGCCCGGCCTTTGCTTGCTGCTAGGGTCAGCGGTCTTTAGACTTACGCCTCATTTCAACGAGAGCAGGGTCGATGCCAGCTGCCTTTCCCCCCGATTCTGTTGGTCTGGTGACGCCGCAAGTGGCGCACTTCAGCGAACCCCTGGCTTTGGCCTGCGGCCGTTCGCTCCCAGCTTATGACCTGATCTACGAAACCTACGGCACGCTGAATGCCGCGGCGAGCAACGCCGTGCTGATCTGCCACGCGCTGTCCGGTCATCATCACGCTGCCGGCTTCCACAGCCCCGACGACCGCAAACCCGGTTGGTGGGACAGCTGCATCGGCCCCGGCAAGCCGATTGATACCAACAAATTCTTCGTGGTCAGCCTGAACAACCTCGGCGGTTGCAACGGCTCTACCGGCCCGAGCAGCGTCAATCCGGAAACCGGCAAGCCGTTTGGCGCCGACTTCCCGGTCCTGACCGTGGAAGACTGGGTTCACAGCCAGGCGCGCTTGGCAGACCTGCTCGGCATTGGCCAATGGGCCGCCGTGATTGGCGGCAGTCTCGGTGGCATGCAGGCGATGCAATGGAGCATCACCTACCCGGATCGCATTCGCCACTGCCTGGCTATCGCCTCGGCCCCCAAGTTGTCGGCGCAGAACATCGCGTTCAACGAAGTGGCGCGCCAGGCGATCCTCACTGACCCCGAGTTCCACGGCGGTTCGTTCCAGGAAGCGGGCGTAATTCCCAAGCGTGGCTTGATGCTGGCGCGGATGGTCGGGCACATCACGTACCTCTCCGATGACTCGATGGGTGAGAAATTCGGTCGTGGCCTCAAGAGCGAGAAGCTCAACTACGACTTCCACAGCGTCGAATTCCAGGTCGAAAGCTACCTGCGCTATCAAGGCGAAGAGTTCTCCGGGCGCTTCGACGCCAACACGTACCTGCTGATGACCAAGGCGCTGGACTACTTCGATCCAGCGGCGAACTTCGACGATGACCTGGCGAAAACCTTCGCAAACGCCCAGGCCAAGTTCTGCGTGATGTCTTTCACCACCGACTGGCGCTTCTCCCCTGCCCGCTCGCGGGAGCTGGTGGACGCGTTGATGGCGGCCAAGAAAGACGTCTGCTACCTCGAGATCGACGCTCCGCAAGGCCACGACGCCTTCCTGATTCCGATCCCGCGTTACTTGCAGGCCTTCAGCAATTACATGAACCGCATTACGTTGTGAGAAAGCCATGAGAGCTGATCTGGAAATCATCCAGGAATGGATCCCCGCCGGCAGCCGCGTGCTCGACCTCGGTTGCGGCGATGGCGAATTGCTGACCTGGCTGCGCGATAACAAGCAAGTCACCGGCTATGGCCTGGAAAACGACCCGGACAACATCGCCGAGTGCGTGGCCAAGGGCATCAACGTGATTGAACAGGACCTGGACAAAGGCCTGGGCAACTTTGCCAGCAACAGCTTCGACGTCGTGGTCATGACCCAGGCGCTGCAAGCCGTGCACTACCCGGACAGAATCCTCGACGAAATGCTGCGCGTCGGTCGCCAGTGCATCATCACCTTCCCCAACTTCGGTCACTGGCGCTGCCGCTGGTACCTGGCGAGCAAGGGCCGGATGCCGGTGTCCGATTTCCTGCCGTATACCTGGTACAACACGCCGAACATCCACTTTTGCACCTTCGCAGACTTTGAAGCGTTATGTCGCGAACGTGAAGCCAGGGTCATTGATCGGCTTGCCGTGGATCAACAGCACCGCCACGGGTGGGCCAGTAAGCTATGGCCTAATCTATTAGGTGAAATCGGTATTTACCGCGTCAGCAGCCCCGGGCTGCAAGACCACAAGGTCGCGGTCTGAACAGCGTCACTTCGAGGAGAATGATCATGGGTCGTCTAGCGCTGTTTGTACTTACTGCCTGCCTGAGCGTCACGGCCATGGCCGCTGACACTATAAAAGGTGACCGACAGGAAAAATTTGGCGATGTGACGGTGCATTACAACACCTTCAACTCCACTTTCCTGACACCCGACATTGCCAAGGCCGCGCAGCTCACCCGTAGCAAGAACCAAGGTGTGATCAACGTTTCGGTGCTCAAGGACGGCAAACCGCAGATGGCTCAAGTCAGCGGAACGGTCAAAGACCTCACCAGCCAAAGTGTGAACCTGAAGTTCCGCGAAATCACTGAACAAGGCGCTATCTATTACATCGCCCAGTTCCCGGTGGATCAGCAGGAAACCCGCACCTTCAAGATCGATGTCAAAACCGGCGACAAAACCAACACCATCAATTTCAACCAAGAGCTTTTCCCTGGCCAATGATCAATTTCACGCAACTCGTACTGGCCAGCCACAACGCCGGCAAACTCAAGGAACTCCAGGCCATGCTCGGCGAATCGGTGCACTTGCGCTCGATCGGCGAGTTCAGCAGTGTCGAGCCTGAAGAAACCGGCCTGTCTTTCGTCGAGAACGCCATCCTCAAGGCCCGCAATGCAGCGCGCATCTCCGGCCTGCCAGCACTGGCAGACGATTCGGGGTTGGCAGTGGATTTCCTTGGCGGTGCGCCGGGTATCTACTCGGCTCGTTATGCTGATGGCCAAGGCGATGCGGCGAACAACGCCAAACTGCTCGACGTGTTGAAAGACGTGCCGCAAGCCGAACGCGGCGCCCAGTTCGTCTGCGTGCTGGCGCTGGTGCGTCATGCCGACGATCCGTTGCCGATTATCTGCGAAGGCTTGTGGCACGGGCGAATCCTGCCAGCGGCCAGCGGCGAACACGGTTTTGGTTACGATCCGCTGTTCTGGGTGCCGGAGCGTGAATGTTCCAGCGCCGAACTGAGCCCGAGCGACAAGAACCTCATCAGCCACCGCGCCCGTGCAATGGATCTGCTGCGCCAGCGTCTGGGCCTGAAATGATCCACGACTCATCCGCGTCGCCGCTGATCTTCGGCGGCGCCGCCCAGTCGCCTCGGGCCGCGCTCCCCGTGCTGCCGCCCCTGGCGTTGTACATCCACATTCCGTGGTGTGTGCGCAAATGCCCTTATTGCGACTTCAACTCCCACACCGCCAGCCCGGTGCTGCCGGAAGAAGAGTATGTGGACGCGCTGCTGGCCGACCTCGACCAGGACCTGCATGCGGTCTATGGCCGTGAGCTGAGTTCAATCTTCTTTGGGGGCGGCACGCCGAGCCTGTTCAGCGCTGAAGCCCTGGGCCGTCTGCTCAAAGGCGTCGAACAGCGCATCCCGTTTGCCAGCGACATCGAAATCACCCTGGAAGCCAACCCCGGGACGTTCGAGCAAGAGAAGTTCGTCGCCTACCGCGCGCTGGGCATCAATCGCCTGTCGATCGGCATCCAGAGCTTTCAGGAAGAAAAACTCAAAGCGCTGGGCCGGATTCACAACGGTGACGAAGCGGTACGTGCCGCCGGCATGGCCCGTCAGGCCGGGTTCGACAACTTTAATATGGACCTGATGCACGGTTTGCCCGATCAGTCCCTGGACGACGCCCTGAGCGACCTGCGCCAGGCCATCGCCCTGAAACCGACGCACTTGTCCTGGTATCAACTGACCCTGGAGCCGAACACGGTGTTCTGGAACCAGCCGCCAACGCTGCCGGAAGACGACACGCTGTGGGACATTCAGGAAGCCGGCCAGGCGTTACTGGCCGAGCACGGTTACGCGCAATACGAAGTCTCGGCGTATGCCCAGCCCGGCCGTCCGGCGCGGCATAACCTCAATTACTGGAGTTTCGGCGACTTTATCGGCATCGGTTCCGGGGCTCACGGCAAGCTCAGCCATCCGGACGGGCGCATTGTCCGCACCTGGAAGACCCGCTTGCCGAAGGACTACCTCAACCCGGCCAAAAGCTTCAAGGCCGGGGAGAAAGCCCTGACCAATGAAGAAATGCCGTTCGAGTTCCTGATGAACGCCTTGCGCCTGACCGAGGGCGTGGAATCGCGACTGTATCCGGAACGTACCGGGATGAGCCTGGAAAGCCTCGCCGAAGGCCGCAAGGTCGCCGAACAAAGTGGCTTGTTGCAGGTCGAACCGTCACGTCTGGCGGCCACCGAGCGCGGACAACTCTTCCTCAATGACTTGCTGCAGACATTTCTGAGCTGATTTCAGCCTTAAGGGAAAACGAATGGATTTGATACTCGACCTGCTCGCCACCGCGTCCCGCTGGAGCCGTAGCAACCTGTCTGAAATCGCTCTGGCCCTGGTGGGCTGTCTGCTGGTGTTGTTTGGCGCCGATATCAAAAGCTGGGTCGACGCACGCCTGGGCAGCATCGCCGGCGCCTTGCGCGTCCCGCTGATGGCCCTGCTGTGCATGATCGGCAGCGGCGTCGCACTGATCTACGCCACGCCATGGATCATCAAAGGCCTGAGCCAGTTCAACAACTACAGCCTGGCACCGGTGTTGTTGGTGGTGCTGGTGCTCATCGGTGTCGTCGCCGACCGCCGCTGATCCCAGGCACAAAACAAAAACTGTAGGAGCTGAGCTTGCTCGCGATGAGGCCATAACATTCAACATCAATGTTGAATGAACATCCGCTTTCGCGAGCAGGTCGCACCGTCACTCCCCCAGTTTGTATTGCGAATGCCCGTTATTGCTTTTCAGCGATCTTGACTGCATTGCGCATCATGGCGCTCAGTCCATGGAAGTCATTGCAGCCCAGCGCTTCAGCTTCATCCAGATCAGCAATATTTTGACTGTCATACCGGTCATTCCTGTTTACACGCGTCAGCGCCAAAATGTAGTTGGCCTCGGCCCGATATTGATCTTCTGTCAGGACCAGCGCGACGGCGCGGGCCCGCATGGCCGCCAACGCGCCCTGCTGCGGTAACGGTGCCCCTTCGTCGAAGAAGCACAGGGAATGCTTGGCCGGTAACGGATAGGCGTCACCATGGACATTGGGCTTTTTCAGCAACTGTTCCAGCGACTGCAAGTACTTCAGGTGATCCGCGTTGTGCAGATCAAACCTTTCGTATGCCTTATCGCACAAGTGGTAATAGCCAACCGCAGCCGCAAGCAAGCCTTGATCCATGGCTTTTTGGTAAAGACCACAGGTCTCTTTGCGCGACCGCTCAGAGAACATCGGATTGTCCTGCAGGTTAGCCAGAAAGTACGTGGCAAGTGTATGTCCGCCATCGGACGCTCGCTTCAGATTGTCTACGAGTGCCTCAAGATCACCTTCCGCATTGCGCAGCTGCTCTGGGCTGTACTTGATTTCAGGCTCCCCGGCAGCCTCCAGCCTGATCCTTTCATCGGCTTCACGCTGGATTTTCGCGGCCACTCTCTGGGCGATTGCAAAGTATTCATCGGGAGTTACAACGCGCTCGCAAGCCGCAGAAAACAGCAGACTTAAAAACAGCGTGCAGGCGAAGATGACTTTCAAACTTGTCTTCCTTTACAAGTGGGGACGTAGAGCTTTCGGCGGCCAAGCATCATTCTTGAATCCGGCACAAAACAAATGTGGGAGCGGGCTTGCTCGCGAAAGCGGTGTGTCATTCAACTTTAATGTCGACTGACACGATGTCTTCGCGAGCAAGCCCGCTCCCACAGTTTGTATTGCGTAGGGCTTAAGACTGTTTTTCGAACTTCAGGTCCCACACGCCATGCCCAAGACGTTCGCCGCGGCGTTCGAACTTGGTGATCGGGCGCTCGGTCGGGCGCGGGACGCATTTGCCGTCTTCGGCCAGGTTGCGATAACCCGGCGCAACGTTCATCACTTCCAGCATGTACTCGGCGTACGGTTCCCAGTCGGTGGCCATGTGCAGCACACCGCCGACTTTCAACTTGCTGCGCACCAGCTCAGCGAAAGACGCCTGAACGATACGGCGCTTGTGGTGACGGCTCTTGTGCCACGGGTCCGGGAAAAACAGCATCAGGCGATCGAGGCTGTTGTCGGCGATGCAACGGTTGAGCACTTCGATTGCATCGCAATCGTAGACGCGCAGGTTGGTCAGGCCCTGAGTGAGCACGCCATTGAGCAGCGCACCAACACCCGGACGGTGCACTTCCACGCCGATGAAATCCTGTTCCGGCGAGGCCGCGGCCATTTCCAGCAGCGAATGGCCCATGCCGAAACCGATTTCCAGGGAGCGCGGTGCCGCGCGACCGAACACTTGGTGGAAGTCCACCGGCGCGTCGGCCAGCGGCAGCACGAACAGCGGCGTACCCTGTTCCAGACCGCGTTGCTGGCCTTCGGTCATGCGCCCGGCGCGCATCACGAAACTCTTGATGCGGCGGTGTTGGCGCTCGTCGCCTTCTTCCGTCTGGATTGGCGTGTCGTTTGATTCAGTCATCAATGGCTCTTACTTGATCAGACCATCCAGCGGCGAGGAGGCGCTGGCATAGAGTTTTTTCGGCATGCGGCCGGCGAGGTAGGCCAAGCGACCTGCCACGATGGCGTGTTTCATGGCTTCAGCCATCATGATCGGCTGCTGGGCGTGGGCGATGGCCGAGTTCATCAGCACCGCTTCGCAACCCAGCTCCATGGCAATGGTGGCGTCGGAAGCAGTACCGACACCGGCATCCACCAGCACAGGAATCTTGGCTTCTTCGAGGATGATCTGCAGGTTGTACGGGTTGCAGATCCCCAGGCCTGTACCGATCAGACCGGCCAGCGGCATCACTGCGATAACGCCGATTTCCGCCAATTGACGGGCGATGATCGGGTCATCGCTGGTGTAGACCATCACGTCGAAACCTTCCTTGACCAGCACTTCGGCGGCCTTGAGGGTTTCGATCACGTTGGGGAACAGGGTTTTCTGATCCGCCAGCACTTCCAGCTTCACCAGGTTGTGGCCGCCGAGCAGCTCACGGGCCAGGCGGCAGGTGCGCACAGCCTCGGTAGCGTCGAAGCAACCGGCAGTGTTAGGCAGGAAGGTGTAGCGATCCGGCGACAGGACTTCGAGCAGGTTCGGTTCGCCCGGGTTCTGGCCGAGGTTGGTGCGGCGCACGGCGAAGGTGACGATCTCGGCACCCGAGGCTTCGATGGCCAGGCGGGTTTCTTCCATGTCGCGGTACTTGCCGGTGCCTACCAGCAAACGCGACTGGTAAGTACGACCGGCCAGGACGAAGGGCTTGTCGCTACGAACGATGCTCATGGGAAATCCTCTGTAGGGGTGAGGTTCTTGCAGAATAATTCTGTGGCCTCTTGGGCCAGACGACTAGCCGCCGCCGATGGCGTGCACGACTTCTACGGAGTCACCATCATTTAGGGTGGTTTCTGCGTGCTGGCTGCGCGGGACGATATCCAGATTGAGTTCAACCGCCACCCGGCGTCCGGTCAGTTCCAGACGGGTCAGCAGGGCCGCAACGGTTTCACCGTCGGGCAGTTCAAGGGATTCGCCGTTCAACTGAATGCGCATGCCGAATGCCGCCATCATTTTTAGGGGCTGGCATTCTAGCCCGATCAGTCTTGGCGACCCAAGCCATTCGTCATGAAATGGACTGCCCGGTCAGCTCAACCGCCAGGCGGCAAGCCCCAGGCACAACCAGCCGACCAGAAATGCCAGCCCGCCGAAGGGAGTGATGATCCCGAGCTTGCTCACGCCGGTCATGGTCAACAGGTACAGACTGCCGGAAAACAGCAGGATGCCGACGACGAACGATGCACCCGCCCATGTGATCAGGCGACCGGGAATCTGCGTGGCCAGCAGCGCAACGCCCAGCAGTGCCAAGGTGTGCACCAACTGATAGGTGACGCCGGTATGGAAAATCGCCAGGTACTCGGGTGTCAGGCGGCTTTTCAAGCCGTGGGCGGCGAACGCGCCAAGGGCAACGCCGGTGAAGCCGAAAAAAGCGGCCAGCATCAGAAAGCCACGCAGCATGAAGAACTCCAGTCAGACTCGATCCACAGGGTCTGTATAATGGCCCGCTCAACGGGTTCGGCCAAGCCATCTCTATGCTGCGTTTATTTTTGCGACGATTCACGAAGGCCCTGCTCTGGTTCGCGGGTGGCAGCGTTTTGCTGGTGCTGATCTTTCGCGTGGTACCGCCACCGGGAACGGCGTTGATGGTCGAGCGCAAGATCGAATCCTGGTTCGACGGCGAACCCATCGACCTGCAACGCACCTGGAAACCCTGGGATGAAATCTCCGATGACCTGAAAGTCGCGGTGATTGCCGGCGAAGATCAGAAATTCCCGGAGCATTGGGGCTTTGACTTTGGCGCGATCCAGGCCGCACTGGCCCACAACGAACTCGGTGGAACGATTCGCGGCGCCAGCACCCTGAGCCAGCAGGTCTCGAAGAACCTGTTTCTGTGGTCTGGCCGCAGCTGGTTGCGCAAAGGCCTGGAAGCCTGGTTTACCGGGCTGATCGAAGTGTTCTGGCCCAAGCAGCGAATTCTTGAGGTGTACCTGAACAGCGTTGAGTGGGATGACGGTGTGTTTGGCGCTGAAGCCGCAGCCAGGCATCACTTTGGCGTCGGCGCTCGCTCGCTGTCCCGGCAGCAGTCCAGCCTGCTGGCTGCGGTGCTGCCTAACCCGCGGGTTTGGAGCGCCAGTCATCCGACTAACTACGTCGCACGGCGGGCGGGATGGATTCGACAGCAGATGAGTCAGCTCGGGGGCGATAGCTATCTGGTCGGGATCAATGATTCACGCCGCGCACCTTGGTCCCAATGACACTGCAAATCTCCTGTGGGAGCGAGCCTGCTCGCGATAGCTATTGATCATTCAATATTTATAGCGACTGACCTGACGCCATCGCGAGCAGGTCGAATCGTCGCACCGTCGCTCCCACATTGGTTTATGGTGACTCAGGAAAAATGGGCACAAACAAAAACGCCCCGATCAATGATCGGGGCGTTTTTTTATGCCTGAGCTGCTGTTAAGCGGCGATCGACAACTTGAGCTTGTTCATCGCGCTCTTCTCGAGCTGACGAATACGCTCGGCCGACACGTTGTACTTCTGCGCCAGGTCATGCAGCGTGGCTTTTTCTTCCGCCAGCCAGCGCTGGTAGAGGATGTCACGGCTACGGTCGTCCAGCACTTCAAGCGCTTCGTGCAGGTTGTGGTTGGAGTTGTCGCTCCAGTCGGCATCTTCCAGCTGACGGGCCGGGTCGTACCGGTGGTCTTCCAGATAGTTGGCCGGCGATTGGAAAGCGCTGTCGTCGTCCGCTTCCGCGGCCGGGTCGAAGGCCATGTCATGGCCGGTCAGGCGACTTTCCATCTCACGCACTTCCCGAGGCTCTACACCGAGGCTTTCCGCCACACGATGGACTTCCTCGTTGTTCAGCCACGCCAGACGTTTCTTCTGGCTGCGCAGGTTGAAGAACAGCTTGCGCTGGGCCTTGGTGGTCGCGACTTTCACAATGCGCCAGTTGCGCAGGATGAACTCGTGGATTTCCGCCTTGATCCAGTGCACCGCAAAGGACACCAGGCGCACACCCATTTCCGGGTTGAAGCGCTTCACCGCCTTCATCAGGCCGACGTTGCCTTCCTGGATCAGGTCAGCCTGAGCCAGACCGTAGCCGGAATAGCTACGGGCGATATGTACAACAAAACGCAGGTGGGCGAGCACCATCTGCCGAGCCGCCCCCAAATCCTGCTCATAATAGAGACTCTCGGCCAGTTCGCGCTCCTGCTCCGGCGTCAGCAATGGAATGCTGTTCACCGTGTGCACATAGGCCTCCAGGTTTGCACCCGGGACCAGAGCATATGCAGGTTGCAAAGAATTGGTCATACGAAAAAACCTCCGACTTACATAACTCGTGCAGTTCAGCACTGCGAAAATTGACCGGGAACCGAAAGACAAGTTCCCATAAACGCTGAAAGGTCAATACGAGCAAAATGATACTACTTAGGCGCAAGCTCCCTCAGGTGGCGTGCGACTGCAATCCATGCACCGATATACCCCAACAGCACCGCGCCAAGCAAGAGAGACAGACCGTCGGCAACTGGCACTCCGGCCAGCGCAAAATCACTGCCGTACAGACCGGCCAGCCCAACCACCGCGTCGTTCAGCCAATCAAGGCCGAACGCCAATACGCCCCAGGAAAGAATCCCCGCACCGAAGCCATAAAGCGCACCCATGTACAGAAAGGGCCTGCGCACATAGCTGTCAGTGCCGCCGACGAGTTTAATCACTTCTATCTCTGTGCGGCGGTTTTCAATATGAAGACGAATGGTATTGCCTATCACCAAAAGTAATGCAGACACCAGAAGCACGGTCAGACCGAAGACAAAACGGTCACCCAGCTTGAGGATGGCTGCCAGACGCTCGACCCAGACTAGATCAAGTTGCGCCTGTTGTACCTTCGGCAGCTCGGAAAGTTTTTGTCGTAATGCTTCAAGGGCTGGCTTGTCGACCTCGTTCGGCGTCACCAGAACCACGCCCGGCAGCGGGTTTTCCGGCAGTTCTTTCAGCGCCTCGCCCAGACCGGACTGCAACTGAAACTCTTCCAGCGCCTGATCGCGACCGACATATTCAGCATCAGCTACGCCCGGCATCCCCTTGATCTGCTCACGCAACGACTCGCCTTCCGCAGGGCTGGCCTCGATTTGCAGGTACAGGGAAATCTGCGCCGCACGCTGCCAGGAGCCGCCAAGACGCTCGACGTTACTTAGCAAAAGTGACAGGCCCATCGGCAAACTCAGGGCTACCGCCATCACCATGCAGGTGAAGAAGCTACCGATGGGCTGCTTGCCCAAACGGCGCAAGCTGTCGAGCAAACTGGCGCGATGACTTTCGACCCAGGCACGAAACAACGTGGCGAAATCCGGGCCGTCATCATCGTCGCGCTTTTTCTTCTGCGGCTGCTGATCAGCGGCTTTCGGGGCCACGCGCTCGGAAACCTTGGGGCTGCGTGTCGCACTCATACGCCGGCCTCCCCGTCACCGATCAATCGACCGCGTTGCAGGGTCAGCATGCGGTGGCGCATGCGGGCGATCAGTGCCAGGTCGTGACTGGCAATCAACACACTGGTGCCCAAACGGTTGATGTCTTCGAACACGCCCATGATTTCTGCCGCCAGGCGTGGATCGAGGTTACCGGTCGGTTCGTCCGCCAGCAGCAAGGCCGGGCGGTGAACGATGGCGCGGGCGATACCGACACGCTGTTGCTGACCGGTGGACAGGTCGCCAGGGTACAAGTCGGTCTTGTCCGACAGCGCCACGCGCTCGAGCGCCGAATCCACGCGCTTGGTGATCTCGGCCTTGGACAACCCCAGGATCTGCAAGGGCAGCGCGATGTTGTTGAACACCGTGCGATCGAACAACAGCTGGTGATTCTGGAACACCACGCCGATCTGCCGTCGCAGGTAAGGAATCTGCGCGTTGCTGATGGTGCTCAGGTCTTGCCCGGCCAGCAGCAATTTGCCGGTGGTCGGACGCTCCATCGCCAGCAGCAGGCGCAACAAGGTGCTTTTACCGGCGCCAGAGTGGCCGGTCACAAACAAAAACTCGCCCCGACGAACTCGAAAGCTCAGTTCATGCAAGCCGACGTGGCCGTTCGGGTAGCGTTTACCGACCTGTTCGAAACGAATCATGAACGCTCCCGCTCGGCAAACAGTGCCTGGACAAAGGGTTCTGCTTCAAAAGTACGCAAATCATCGATGCCTTCACCGACGCCGATGTAGCGAATCGGCAGGCCAAACTGCTTGGCGAGGGCAAAAATCACCCCGCCTTTGGCGGTGCCATCAAGCTTGGTCAGCGCCAGTCCGGTGAGTTCGACGGTCTGGTTGAATTGTTTGGCCTGGCTGATCGCGTTCTGCCCCGTACCGGCATCAAGCACCAACAGCACCTCGTGAGGCGCGTCGGCGTCGAGTTTGCTGATGACCCGGCGAACCTTCTTCAGCTCTTCCATCAAATTGTCTTTGGTGTGCAGGCGACCGGCGGTGTCGGCGATCAATACGTCGATGCCACGGGCCTTGGCCGCTTGCACGGCATCGAAGATAACCGAAGCCGAATCCGCGCCGGTGTGCTGGGCGATGACCGGGATCTTGTTGCGTTCGCCCCAGACCTGCAATTGTTCGACGGCGGCGGCGCGAAAGGTATCGCCAGCCGCGAGCATGACTTTCTTGCCTTCGAGCTGCAGCTTCTTCGCCAGCTTGCCGATGGTAGTGGTCTTGCCGGCACCATTGACGCCAACGACCAGGATTACGAACGGCTTGTTCTGCGAAGTGATTTTCAGCGGTTGCTCGACAGGCTTGAGCATCGCCGCCAGTTCCGCTTGCAGGGATTTGTACAGCGCGTCGGCATCGGCCAGTTCTTTGCGAGCGACCTTCTGGGTCAGGCGCTGAATGATCACCGAAGTCGCCTCGACGCCCACATCGGCGGTCAGCAGGCGGGTTTCGATGTCTTCGAGCAGCTCGTCATCGATGATCTTCTTGCCCAGGAACAGGCTGGCCATGCCTTCGCCGATGCTGGCGCTGGTCTTGGACAAGCCTTGTTTCAGGCGGGCGAAGAAACCGGCTTTGGTTTCTTCGGTACGCACAGGCTCGGCAGGCGCTTCGACGGGAACGACGGGAGCGACGACCGGCGCAGGTGCTGGAGCAACCGGAGCAACCGGAGCAACCGGAGCAACCGGAGCAATGAATACGGGCACCACAGGTTCTGCAACAACCGGTTCAGGCTCGGCCAAAACCACTGGCGCGACAACCGGCTCAACCACTGGCGCTTGAACAGGCTCAGGAGCAAACGCAGTCGACGCTGGAATCGGTGGCGTAACGTGCGGCGCCAGCTCGTCTTCGACCAATGACACCGGCTCTTCCGCCACGGGCAACGTCAGCCACGGCTCGGCAACGGGCGTGAGCGGCACTTGGGTCACGACTTCGGCGACGACAGCAGGCTCAGGCTCGATGGCCGGCTGCAACACCGGCTCGGAGATCGGCGGGATAATCGGCGCAAGCTCTTCTTCTATTACCGGCGCAGGCGTGGGCTCAGGAAGTGGTTGTGGCTGTTCGACGACGGGTTCCTGCGGCTTTTTGCGCAGCCATCCGAACAGGCTTTTCTTCTCACCAGCCGCAGCTGGGGCTTTCTTGTCGTCGTTGGAACCAAACATGGAGGACGGCTATCTCACGGTAGCGACGCGCCAAAGGGCGCCTCGGCAAATAAATATTCGATGCAGAACAGACTGCGATTGACCCAGCTTGTTCACGCGCAACATTTTGTCGAGGTGCAAACAGCACCTCAAAGGTCGACTAATACGAAGGACTGGAACGGCATCGTCGGCGAAAACGCAGAGTTTAGCTGACAAACTCAAAGCTTCCGCCGTAAACCCAAACAACCTGCTGACCGATCAAAGGCCTGATAGGCGTGGCCGCCAGTAAAACGGATCAGTATCCTAGCACCCTCTCGCCCGCCGACGCTAAGACCAAGCGGGCAGCCCCAAAGGTTTAAAAACGAATGAATGCTCTAGCCCGCCGCGCTGCAGGCCTGCTGCTCAGCACAGTTTGTCTGCCCCTCTCGGCCCTGGCTGCCGATCCTCAACCCACCCATGAATTCACCCTCGATAACGGCCTGAAGGTCGTCGTGCGCGAAGACCATCGTGCGCCAGTGGTGGTTTCCCAAGTCTGGTACAAGGTCGGCTCCAGCTACGAGACCCCGGGTCAGACCGGTTTGTCCCACGCCCTGGAACACATGATGTTCAAGGGCAGCGAGAAAGTCGGCCCCGGCGAAGCCTCGCTGATCCTGCGCGACCTCGGCGCCGAAGAGAACGCGTTCACCAGCGATGACTTCACGGCGTATTACCAGGTGCTGGCCCGCGACCGCCTGGGCGTGGCCTTCGAACTGGAAGCCGACCGCATGGCCAGCCTGCGCCTGCCGGCCGACGAGTTCGCCCGCGAGATCGAAGTCATCAAAGAAGAACGTCGCCTGCGCACCGACGACAAGCCGATGTCCAAGGCCTACGAACGCTTCAAGGCCATGGCCTACCCGGCCAGCGGTTATCACACGCCGACCATCGGCTGGATGGCTGACCTGGACCGCATGAAGGTCGAAGAGCTGCGCCACTGGTACCAATCCTGGTACGTGCCAAACAACGCCACGCTGGTAGTGGTCGGTGACGTGACCCCGGACGAGGTCAAGACCCTGGCCCAGCGCTATTTCGGCCCGATCGCCAAACGTGATGTGCCCTCGGCAAAAATCCCGTTGGAACTGGCCGAACCCGGCGAGCGCAAGATCACCCTGCATGTGCAGACTCAACTGCCAAGCCTGATGCTGGGCTTCAACGTGCCAAGCATCGCCACCGCTGAAGACAAACGCTCGGTCAACGCCTTGCGCCTGATCTCCGCCCTGCTCGACGGCGGCTACAGCGGACGTATCCCGACACAACTGGAGCGCGGCGAAGAGCTGGTCTCCGGCGGTTCGTCGAGTTACGACGCCTACACCCGTGGCGACAGCCTGTTCACCTTGTCGGCGACGCCCAATACCCAGAAAAACAAAACCATGGCCCAGGCCGAAGCGGGCCTCTGGAAACTGCTCGAACAGCTGAAAACCACCGCGCCGTCCGCTGAAGAACTGGAACGCGTCCGCGCACAGGTCATCGCCGGCCTGGTTTACGAGCGCGACTCGATCACCAGCCAGGCCACCGCCATTGGCCAACTGGAAACCGTGGGCCTGTCCTGGAAGCTGATGGACACCGAACTCGCCGAACTGGAAAGCGTGACCCCGCAAGACATCCAGAAAGCCGCCAAGCTGTATTTCACCCGCGAACGTCTCAGCGTCGCCCATGTACTGCCAGAGGAGACGACTCATGAGTGAGCGTAAAAAACCGCGCCTGGCGCTGATTGGCCTGATCGTTGTCGCCTTGATCGGATCTGCCGCTTTCTACTTCTCCAAGACCGACGATTCCAAGGCCAGCGAAGCGCTGGACAAGGCCAAGGCCAGCCAGAAACTGCAATCACTGGCCGAACTCGACGGCAAAGCGCCAAGCCACCGCACCCTGGACGTGCAGACGTGGAAAACCGCCGAGGGCGCCAAGGTGCTGTTCGTCGAAGCCCGGGAGCTGCCGATGTTCGACATGCGCCTGATCTTTGCCGCCGGCAGCAGCCAGGACGGTGACGCACCTGGCCTTTCCATGCTGACCAACGCCATGCTCAACGAAGGCGTGGCCGGCAAAGATGTCGGCGCCATCGCTCAGGGCTTCGAAGGCCTGGGCGCAGACTTTGGCAACGGCGCATTCAAAGACATGGCTCTGGCTTCGCTGCGCAGCCTCAGTGCCGCGGACAAACGAGAACCGGCGCTGAAGTTGTTCTCAGAAGTCGTCGGCAAACCGACCTTCCCGGCCGATTCCTTTGCGCGCATCAAGAACCAGATGCTCGCCGGTTTCGAGTACCAGAAGCAGAACCCCGGCAAACTCGCGAGCCTGGAGCTGATGAACCGTCTGTATGGCGATCATCCGTACGCACATTCCAGCGACGGCACGGCTAAAACCGTTCCGGCGATTACCGTGGCCCAGATGCGCGCGTTCCATGAGAAGGCTTATGCAGCCGGCAACGTGGTGATTGCGTTGGTAGGCGACCTGTCTCGCGCTGAAGCCGAAGCGATTGCCGCACAAGTTTCCAGCGCGCTGCCAAAAGGCCCGGAGCTGGCGAAAATCCCGCAGCCGGAGGAACCGAAAGCCAGCATCGGCCACATCGAGTTTCCATCCAAGCAGACCAACCTGATGCTCGCGCAATTGGGCATCGACCGTGACGACCCGGACTACGCGGCACTGTCCATGGGCAACCAAATCCTCGGTGGCGGTGGTTTCGGTACACGACTGATGAGCGAAGTGCGCGAGAAGCGCGGCCTGACTTACGGCGTCTATTCGGGTTTCACCCCGATGCAGGCGCGCGGCCCGTTCATGATCAACCTGCAAACCCGCGCCGAGATGAGCGAAGGCACGTTGAAACTGGTGCAGGATGTGCTCGCCGACTACCTTAAATCCGGCCCGACCCAGAAAGAACTCGACGACGCCAAGCGTGAACTGGCCGGCAGCTTCCCGCTGTCCACTGCCAGCAACGCCGATATCGTCGGCCAACTCGGCGCCATGGGTTTCTACAACCTGCCGCTGAGTTACCTGGATGACTTTATGCGCGAGTCCCAGAGCCTGACGGTCGAGCAGGTCAGAACTGCACTGAACAAACACTTGAGCACGGACAAAATGGTCATCGTCAGCGCTGGCCCGACCGTGCCGCAAAAGCCGTTACCGGCCCCCACTGATAAACCTGCCGAGCAACCGCTCGGGGTTCCGGAGCATTAATGGCCACTCGTCCAAAAAAACCCGTACACAACGTCCATAACGGCGTGAACCAACTGCGCATCATCGGCGGTGAATGGGGCAGCCGAAAGCTGAGCTTCCCGGATGCCCCAGGCCTGCGACCTACTCCGGACCGGGTGCGTGAAACCCTGTTCAACTGGCTCGCGCCGTATGTCGCTGGCGCCAAGGTCCTGGACCCGTTCGCCGGCAGCGGCGCGTTGTTCCTCGAAGCCTTGTCCCGTGGCGCGGCCATGGGCCAGGCGCTGGACGCCAGCAACATCGCGGTCGCCAGCATCAAGGAACATCTGGGCACGCTGCGCTGCACCACCGGCCAGATTCAGACCGCCGATGCCCTGCGCTACCTGGAAACCCAGACAGCGACTGCGTACGACCTGGTGTTCCTCGATCCGCCGTTCAACCAGAACCTGTTGCCAGGCGTTTGTGCATTACTTGAAGAACGTCAGTGGCTGGCCGACGAAGCCTGGATCTACACTGAAAGCGAGAATGCGCCATCGAGCCTTGGCTTACCAGGCAACTGGCGCCTGCACCGGGAGCAGAAATCCGGGCGGGTGTATTACGCGCTGTGGCAACGTATGGCAGAGATTGCCGGTTAATCAACCGGCCTGAAAAAGGGGCGCGCCTCACACGAGGCTCGCACCGCTGCATCGAGAACCATCGTGCCTCATCTGCCAGAACGCTTCACCCCCGCCTTCGGCCTCGGTAACCCGCACTTGCAGACCTTGTGGGGACCACTGTGGCGCAAAACCACGCACATCGAACGCCAGCGCGAACGCTTGTGGCTTGAGGATGGCGACTTTCTCGACCTCGACTGGCACGGCCCACACAGCGTCAGTGCGCCACTGGTGTTGGTGTTGCACGGTCTGACCGGCTCTTCAAATTCGCCGTACGTGGCCGGCGTGCAAAAAGCGCTAGGTGCCCAAGGCTGGGCCAGCGTCGCACTGAACTGGCGCGGCTGTTCGGGCGAACCGAATCTGTTGCCGCGCAGTTACCACTCCGGCGTCAGTGAAGACCTCGCCGAAACCATCAAACACCTGAAAGCCCAACGACCGCTCGCGCCGTTGTATGCGGTCGGCTATTCCCTGGGCGGCAATGTGTTGCTCAAGCACTTGGGCGAATCCGGCAGCAACAGTGGCGTGCTCGGTGCGGTGGCGGTGTCGGTGCCGTTTCGTCTTGATCAATGCGCCGACCGTATCGGCCAGGGTTTTTCGAAGTTCTATCAGGCGCATTTCATGCGGGAGATGGTCGCCTACATCAAGAACAAGCAACGCCAGTTCCAGCATGACGGGCGCGAGGATGGCCTGGCGGCGCTGGCCGCGTTGGGCTCACTGGAGAACATGCGCACGTTCTGGGATTTCGATGGCCGGGTCACCGCGCCGTTGAACGGTTTCGCCGATGCCGAGGATTACTATCGCCGCGCTTCGAGTCGCTATTTCCTTGGCGAGATTCGTACGCCGACCCTGATCATTCAAGCGGCCGACGACCCCTTTGTCTTTCCTCATAGCCTGCCGCAAGCCGACGAATTGTCCGCCTGCACTCAATTCGAGCTACAGACCAAGGGTGGGCATGTCGGCTTCGTCGAAGGCTCGTTCAAGCAACCGGGTTACTACCTGGAACGCCGCATCCCGCAGTGGCTGACTTCCGTGGGCCGCCAGTAAGAATGGGCGTCGATCAAGGTGAGTCGATCCGATTCTGGCAAACAGCGCCGCTGGCCGGCGTCGAATTATTGTCTGCGCGCTACATCGAACACCGCTTCGCGCCCCATGTGCACGACGGGTACGTGATCGGCATGATCATGGCCGGCGCCCAACGCTATCGCTATCGCGGCGCCGAACACCTGGCCGGTAGCGGTACGCTGGTGCTGATCAATCCGGACGAACTGCACACCGGCCATAAAGGCACGGAGGATGGTTGGTTGTATCGGGCGTTCTATCCCGACAGCGGTCAGATTCTGTCGCTACTCGATGAGCTTGAACTGCCGACCAGCAACTTGCCGGCGTTCGGTGCGACGCTGTATCGCGATCCGGATCTGGTAGAGGGTTTCTGCCAGCTGCATCGTCTGCTGGAGAGTCCGTCCACTGCCTTGCAGCAACAAACGGTGTGGCGGGAAATGATGCTGTCGCTGCTGCAACGGCACGCAGCGGTGCCGATTGCAGGCAAGCCGGGCAAGGAACACCGGGCGGTGACGCTGGCCAAGGAGTTGCTGCAAGCACAATTGGCGGCGCCGCCTTCGCTGGAAGAACTGGCAGCGGCGGTCAACCTTTCGCCCTTTCACTTCGCCCGGGTGTTCCGTCGCGCCACGGGCATGCCACCGCACACCTGGCTGATGCAGCAGCGCATCGCTCGGGCGCGGGCGTTGTTACAGAACGGTTGTTTGCCGCTGGAAGTGGCGACGCAGTTGGGGTTTGCTGACCAGAGTCATCTGAGCCGGCAGTTCAAGCAGGTTTACGGGGTTGGGCCGGGGACGTATCGAAGTGCGCGCTTACGGTGATATCTCAACGCATCAATTGCCCCTTGTGGGAGTGAGCCTGCTCCGGGCGGCGTTCCGACGATTGCGGTTTAACAGTCAACATTGATGCTGACTGGTATCCCCTAATCGCGAGACAGGCTCACTCCCACATTCGATCGGGATTACTCGCCGATGGCGATGGCGTGCGCAGGATCGTTGATCCACTCGCTCCATGAACCGGCATACAACGAGCCTAACGGATAACCCGCCAGACACAGCGCAAACAAGTTGTGACAGGCCGTCACGCCAGAACCGCAGTACGACACCAGATCAGCCGGCGAACGATTACCGAGCTTCTCGGCAAAACGCTGCTTGAGCTGATCGGCCGGCAGAAAACGCCCGTCGCTGCCCAGGTTGTCGGTGAACGCCGCACATTGCGCGCCGGGAATGTGCCCGGCAATCGGGTCGATCGGCTCTACTTCGCCTTTGAAACGCGGCAAGCCGCGAGCATCAAGCAGGGTCAGCGCGGGCTGGCCGAGACGTTGCTGGAGCTGTTCGGCACTCAAGACCAGCGACTTGTCCGGTGTCCCCGTGAAGGTGCCACGTTGAATCTGCGGCGCATCAAGACTCAGGGGCAAACCGGCCGCGTGCCAGGCCTTGAGCCCGCCATCGAGGATGAACACGCCGTCACGTTTACCCAGCCAGGCCAGCAACCACCAGGCCCGCGCCGCGTAGGCACCCGGGCCGTCGTCGTACAAAACCACATCGCTGTCGGCGTTGACGCCCCAGGCTTGTAGACGTTCGATCAAGTCTTCAGGTTCAGGCAACGGGTGGCGCCCGGTCACACCCTTGACCACTGTCCCGCTCAAATCACGCTCAAGATCGGCAAAGCTCGACTCGGCAATATGCCCTTCGGCATAGCTGCGCTGCCCGTAATCCGGGTCTTCGAGGGCAAAACGACAATCCAGAATCACCAGCCCCGGCTGCTCCTTTTTCAGGTCCAACGCTTGCGGGCTGATCAGTTGCGCTATGGGCATAACGGGCTCCTGTGATTAGACGATATTTGATGCAACTGCACTTTCTAGCCCGCTTCTTCCAACGCCTGGGCCAGTGGCACGTAAAACTCCTCGAACAGCGCGGTCACCGCGGCGCGAGACTGATCCGTGACAAAACCGGCCTCCAGCACCAGCACCTGATACACGCCACGTTTTATGGCCTGCTCGCTCAGGTGATTGGAGTTTTCACGGGTGGTGCACAGAAAACGCACCCAGGACGTCAGGATGATCCAGGCATTGAGCGTCAGGGATTCGATCTGAACCTTGTCCATTTGCAGGATGCCAGCCTCGACGAAGCCCGCGTAGATGTGCGTGCCATGGATCAGACAGCGCTGGGAAAAGCGTCGATAACGGGCGGCCAGGTCCGGATCACTGTCGAGCAGGTGCTCCAGATCACGGTGCAAAAACCGGTAGCGCCACATGGCGGCCAGCAGTTCCTTAAGGTAGAAGCGCTTGTCATCGACCGTGGCGGCACGCCCCTGGGGCGGGCGCAGGAAGCTGTCCACCAGGCTTTCGTACTCACTGAACAGCACCGCGATAATCGCCTGCTTGTTGGGGAAGTGGTAGTACAGGTTGCCCGGGGAAATTTCCATGTGGGCAGCAATGTGGTTGGTGCTGATGCTGCGCTCACCCTGCTGATTGAACAGCTCCAGGCTGTTCTGCACGATGCGCTCGCTGGTTTTGATCCGAGGGGCCATGGCTTGGGCTTTAATTCAAAGTGCGTTGACGGGCATCTTACGACCTATCCGCGGATGGATAAAACAAAGCTGCGCCAGGATGTCATTTGACTTTATAGAGCATAGACTCTAAAAAGGCCTTTATTCCAATAAATCCGGAGTCGACCGTGACTGCTGACATCGCCTATCTGCAAAACCTGCAGCAGCCTCTGGAAGAACTCCAGACCCTGTTCGACGATCAACGCGCGGCGTACGCCGCCAACCCGATGCCGCCCGCCGCCCAGCGCCAGCAATGGCTGAAAGCCCTGCGCGACCTGTTGAGCAATGAGCGTCAGGCATTGATCGATGCCATCAGCCAGGATTTCAGTCATCGCAGCGCCGATGAAACCCTGCTCGCCGAACTGATGCCCAGCCTGCACGGCATTCACTACGCCAGTCGGCACCTCAAAGGCTGGATGAAGGCGTCGAAGCGCAAGGTCGGGATTGCCTTTCAACCCGCGGCGGCCAAAGTCATTTATCAACCATTGGGTGTGGTCGGGGTGATCGTGCCTTGGAACTACCCGCTGTATCTGGCCATCGGCCCATTGGTCGGCGCGTTGTCGGCAGGCAATCGGGTGATGCTCAAGCTCAGCGAATCGACCCCTGCCACCGGTCTGTTGCTCAAGGAACTGCTGGGCCGAATCTTCCCTCAGGACCTGGTTTGCGTGGTGCTGGGTGAAGCCGACATCGGTGTCGCGTTCTCCAGATTGCGCTTCGATCACTTGCTGTTCACCGGCGCCACCAGCATCGGCAAACACGTGATGCGTGCAGCGGCCGAAAACCTGACCCCGGTGACCCTCGAACTCGGCGGCAAATCCCCGGCCATCGTCTCGCGCGACGTGCCGCTCAAGGACGCTGCCGAACGCATCGCCTTCGGCAAGACGCTCAACGCCGGACAGACCTGCGTGGCCCCGGACTATGTGCTGGTGCCGGAAGATCGTGTCGGCGCTTTCGTCGAAGCCTATCGGCAAGCAGTTCGCGGTTTTTATCCGACCTTGGCCGACAACCCGGACTACACCGCGATCATCAATGACCGACAATTGGCGCGCCTCAACGGCTACATCAGCGACGCCACCAGCAAGGGCGCGCTGCTGATTCCGTTGTTCGACAAGGGCCAGGGGCGCCGCATGAGCCATAGCCTGCTGCTCAATGTCAGTAACGACATGATGGTGATGCAGGATGAAATCTTTGGTCCGCTGTTGCCGATCGTTCCCTACAAGGATCTGGATCAGGCCTTTGCCTACATCAATGAACGACCTCGTCCGCTGGCCCTGTATTACTTCGGCTACGACAAGCGTGAGCAACACCGCGTACTTCACGAAACCCATTCCGGCGGCGTGTGCCTGAACGACACCCTGCTGCACGTCGCTCAGGACGACATGCCATTCGGCGGTATCGGCGCTTCGGGCATGGGCCATTACCACGGTCATGAAGGTTTCCTGACCTTCAGCAAAGCCAAAAGCGTGCTGATCAAACAGCGGTTCAATGCGGCTAAATTGATCTACCCGCCGTACGGAAAATCCATTCAGAAGCTGATCCAGAAGCTGTTTATCCGCTAACGATCATTCCCATCGGGTAATAACAATAATGAGCCCAAGTCTGTCCGACACACCCGCGCTGTCACGGCGCGGCTTGCTTAAATACAGCCTGGGTGCCAGCGCTTTTCTCGCCACTGCCGGTTTGGGCGCGAGCCTCAGCGGTTGCTCATCGAGCGCGCCAGCCAGCGGTTTTGCGATTCTGCGCAGCGGGGACTTGCTGTTTCTGCGGGCACTGCTTCCGGTGATGCTCGACGGCGCCGTGGCCGTTGAAAAAATGCCGGCGGCCGTCGCTGAAACCCTGCACTGCCTGGATAACGGTCTGAATCACCTGTCGCCGGAAATGCTCAAGCTGACCCGGCAGCTATTCGATGTGCTGGGAATGAGCATCACCCGCGGACCACTGACCGGGATCTGGGGCAGTTGGGATAACGCCAGTGCCGACGATATCCGGCACTTTCTCGATCGCTGGGAAAACAGCTCGCTGAGTTTGCTGCGCATGGGCCATAGCTCCTTGATGCAACTGGTGATGATGGCGTGGTACAGCCGGCCGGAGTCATGGGCACATTGCGGGTATCCCGGGCCGCCCACCGTTTAAGACCGAGTCGACCCAATCGCGAGCAGGCTCACTCCCACAGTGGGCACGCGATCCAATATGGGAGCGAGCCTGCTCGCGATGACATCAGCCGCTTCACCATAGAATCCAAAATAAAAAGAGAACCTGAAGATGCCCGTACCCGATCCGTTCCGCGAAGGCCTGGCCCGTGGCTGGAAAACCTACAACGGTTCACAACTGACCCAGGACCTGGCCCTCGAAGCGGACGTGGCGATTATCGGCAGCGGCGCGGGCGGCGGCACCACCGCCGAAATCCTCAGCGCTGCGGGCTACAAGGTCTTGCTGATCGAGGAAGGCCCGCTCAAGACCAGCAGCGACTTCAAGATGCTCGAAGACCAGGCCTACACCAGCCTCTATCAGGAAGGCATTGGCCGCATGAGCAAGGACGGCGCGATCACCATCCTTCAGGGCCGCGCAGTGGGCGGCACCACGCTGATCAACTGGACTTCAAGCTTTCGTACGCCGGACCCGACCCTCGACCACTGGGCCAAGGAACACGAGGTCAAAGGCCACACGCCGGCCGAGATGGCGCCGTGGTTCGAGAAAATGGAACAACGCCTGGGCGTCGCGCCCTGGATGATCCCGCCCAACGCCAACAACGACGTGATCCGCAAAGGCTGCGAAAAACTCGGCTATGCCTGGCATGTGATCCCGCGCAACGTGCGTGGCTGCTGGAACCTTGGCTACTGCGGCATGGGTTGCCCGACCAACGCCAAGCAATCGATGCTGGTCACGACCATCCCGGCGGCGCTGGAAAAAGGCGGCGAGTTGCTCTATCTGGCTCGCGCCGAAAAGCTCTTGATCAGCGGCGACAAGGTCACAGGCTTGCACTGCGTAGCGATGGACGACCGCTGCGTCGCACCTACCGGACACACGATCACGGTCAAGGCGCGGCACTACGTGCTGGCCGGCGGCGGGATCAACAGCCCGGCGCTGCTCATGCGCTCCGAGGCGCCCGATCCGCACAAACGGTTGGGCAAACGGACGTTTCTACACCTGGTGAACATGTCGGCCGGGCTGTTCGATGAGGTGATCAACCCGTTTTTTGGCGCCCCACAATCAATCTATTCCGACCATTTCCAATGGCAGGACGGCACCACCGGCAAAATGTCTTACAAACTCGAAGTGCCGCCGCTGCACCCGGCACTGGCGACGACCCTGCTCGGCGGTTTTGGCAAGGAAAACGCCCAGCACATGGAAAACCTGCCCCACACCCACGCCATGCTGGCATTGCTGCGGGACGGCTTTCATCCGGACAGCCCCGGCGGCAGCGTCGAGTTGCGCGGTGACGGCACGCCGGTGCTCGACTATCAGGTTTCACCTTATACCTGGGACGGATTGCGTCGCTCGTTCCACAGCATGGCCGAGATCCAGTTCGCGGGCGGTGCCAAGGCGGTAATGCCCATGCACGCCGACGCTCGCTACGTGAAAACCCTGGCCGAAGCGCGCACGCTGATCGACGGCCTGAGCCTTGAGCTGTATCGCACACGCCTGGGCAGTGCCCATGTGATGGGCGGTTGCGCCATGGGTGAAGACCCGAAAAACGCCGTGGCCGACAGCCTCGGCCGGCATCATCAACTAGGCAATCTGTCGATTCATGACGGCTCGCTGTTCCCCACCAGCATTGGCGCAAACCCGCAATTGTCGGTCTACGGGCTGACGGCGCAGCTGGCAACTTCTTTGGCCGAACGTTTGAAAAACCCATGAAAATGGAAAATATTCCCATCGTCTATAGTGCTTTCTTACTCAAAAGGCGACTTGGCCGACCGGGAAGGCTGCGATACCATCCGACTCCCCAACGGACTCCCGCCAGGACGACGCGATGAACCGAGTGTTGTACCCAGGTACCTTCGACCCTATTACCAAGGGCCATGGCGATCTGGTCGAACGCGCCGCGCGCCTGTTCGATCACGTGATCATCGCCGTCGCCGCCAGCCCCAAGAAAAACCCGTTGTTTCCCCTGGAACAGCGTGTGGCGCTGGCCCGCGAGGTCACTAAACATCTGCCCAACGTTGAAGTCGTCGGCTTCTCGACGTTGCTGGCGCATTTCGCCAAAGAGAAGAACGCCAATGTGTTCCTGCGGGGTTTGCGTGCGGTATCGGACTTCGAATACGAATTCCAGCTGGCCAACATGAACCGTCAGCTGGCACCGGATGTGGAAAGCCTGTTTCTTACTCCGTCCGAGCGTTATTCGTACATTTCCTCGACGCTGGTCCGTGAAATTGCAGCCCTGGGCGGCGATATCACCAAGTTCGTCCACCCTGCGGTGGCGGACGCCTTGACCGAACGCTTCAAGAAGTAACAACCGCTCAAGCGGCGCCCGCGTGCACTGCGGGCGCCAATGCGGCACAATTGCGCGCATTGGTTTATTGCGCCCGGGCCTTCCGTCCCTGGCTGGAGTTAGCATGTCCCTGATCATCACCGACGATTGCATCAACTGCGACGTCTGCGAACCCGAGTGTCCGAACGCCGCCATCTCCCAGGGCGAAGAAATCTACGTGATCGACCCGAACCTGTGCACCCAGTGCGTCGGCCACTACGACGAACCGCAGTGCCAGCAAGTGTGCCCGGTGGATTGCATTCCGCTGGACGAGGCGCATCCGGAGACTGAAGAACAGTTGATGGAGAAGTACCGGAAGATTACTGGCAAGGCTTGAATCAGATAATTTTGTAGCGGCTGTGCCGGCCCTATCGCGAGCAGGCTCGCTCCTACAGTGGAGATGTGTTGTTAACCAAATGTTGTGGGCAAAGGAATTCCACTGTGGGAGCGAGCCTGCTCGCGAAAGGGCCATCAGCCACACCGAAGATGTAACTGACTTCACTCCGTCTGCTCAAACCCTTCCCCGACACACCCCAGACACCGCACGAACGCCGCTTTCGCCGGGTCGACCACCAACGCCTGTCCCGCATCGCCGATGCCGCCGCCCAGCGCGGTAAACGGCAACGACAGCACAAACGCTCCGGCACCAATCACCGTCGCCACCACCAGCAAAGGTCGGGCAATCAGCAAATCGCCGAGCATGGCGTACGCCGGGGGATTCTGGATGGTGTAGCGCGGGTCGCCACTGCCGGTGTTTGCTGCCAGCGCTGGCGCACCGACGCTCAGCAGCAAAACGACGACAAGGGTTCGAAACAGGGTCATGGCACGGTCCTTGGGCTAGGCAATCAGAACACTGACTATAGACCCTAAGCGTTTCAGCTCTGACAACGTGGGCAAAACACGCTGGCGCGCTGCCCGAGCTTCACTTCCCGAAGTTCCGTGCCACAGACCTTGCAGGGCGCACCGCCACGGCCGTACACGAACAGTTCCTGCTGGAAATAACCCGGCTGACCGTCGCCGCCGATAAAGTCGCGCAGTGTGGTGCCGCCGCGCTCGATAGCGGCCGCCAGGATGCGTTTGATCTCGATCGCCAGTTTCAGATAACGCGCCCGAGAGATGCTCTTGGCCTCACGACGCGGGTCGATACCGGCAGCGAACAACGCTTCGGTTGCGTAGATATTGCCCACGCCGACCACCACCGCGTTGTCCATGATGAACGGTTTGACCGCCATGGAACGCCCGCGGGACTGCTGAAACAAGCGCTCGCCGTCGAACAGGTCGGTCAATGGCTCCGGTCCCAGGCGAATCAACAACTCATGGTTGAGCGGATCGAGACTCCAGAGCATCGCGCCAAACCGACGCGGGTCGGTGTAACGCAGGGCCAGGCCGGATTCCAGCTCGATGTCCACATGTTCATGCTTGGCCGCCGGCATGCCGACTTCCACCAGACGCAAATTACCCGACATCCCCAAATGGCTGATCAGCGTGCCGACTTCGGCATTGATCAGCAGGTACTTCGCGCGTCGCTCCACCAGCACGATGCGCTGGCCAGACAGCCGCACATCCAGGTCTTCGGGAATCGGCCAGCGCAAGCGCCGCTCACGCACGATCACCCGGCTGACGCGCTGGCCTTCCAGGTGTGGCGCAATTCCGCGGCGGGTGGTTTCGACTTCAGGCAGTTCCGGCATGGCGCTCTCGAATCAGGCTGTGCAACGCTCAGCGGTGAGCGCCAAGGTCACGAATCGTTTGTTTGAGGGACTCGAAGTCGTAGTCCGAGAGACCGACATAATCGAGAACCAGCGGTGCGATGCTGTCCCACTCGTGGTCATCACGCTGGTTGCCCAGCACCCGGAAGGACGCACAAATGTGCTCGGCCATTTTCAGGATCGCCAGCAGGTTTTTCAGCTGACTGTTGCGCGACGACTCATCGCTGAAGATCGCCAACGCATTGTGGTGATTGGCGATGGCGGCGGTCACATGCTCCGGCAGGCGCCAGGATTTGGCGGTGTAATAACCCACCACCGCATGGTTGGTATTGAACACCCGATTCTCGGTATCCACCACCCGGCATTCAGCGCTGGCGCTGGCGTAAGCCTCTTCCAGAACGGTCATGTAGTTGGGGAAGCGCTGGAGCATCAGCGGCACACCGCAGTCATGGAACAGACCCAGGGCGTACGCTTCATCGCCAGCCTGGGTGCCGATGCGCTTGGCCAGGGTCAGGCAGGTCATCGCCACGTCCTGGGCGGTATCCCAGAAACGGTTCAAGGTGACGATGGTGTCGTCGTTCATCTCGCCCTTGATCGACTGCGCGTTGATCAGGTTGATGACCGAGCGGCTGCCCAGCAGGTTCACCGCACGCTGAATCGAGGCAATCTTGTTGCTCAAGCCGTAATACGGCGAATTGACGATTTTCAACAAGGCGCCAGAGAGGCCCGGGTCCTGGGAGATCAGCTTCGCGATCACCTCCAGATCCGGATCTGGCATGTACTGTTCCATCTGCAAATCCACCATGATTTGCGGCTGGGCCGGCACGCTGATGCCTTGCAGGGACTGTTGAATCTGTTCGGTGGTCAGCTCTGGGGACATAAGTACACACTCTGGGACAGGCGGCGATTCTAACCCTTATAAAGTTGGATCCGACAGTCAATCAGGCGCAATCCATGTGGGAGCGGGCTTGCTCGCGAAGGCGGCGTGTCAGTCGACATTAATGCTGCCTGGCACCCCGCCTTCGCGAGCAAGCCCGCTCCCACAGGATCAGCACCTTACTGACGGCCCTCATCCGCGTTTCATCGACCACCAAACCCGCCACTCCCTCAACACGCTATACTCCCGCTCTTTTTTCCGGAGCGACGTCATGTCCCTGCCTAGCCTGCGCCTCAAAGCCAACGCCGACCGTCGCCTGCGAAACGGCCACTTGTGGGTCTACAGCAACGAAATCGATGTAGCCGCTACGCCTTTGCACGGTTTCAAGGCCGGCGACCAGGCGATCCTCGAAGCCGCCAGCGGCAAGCCGCTGGGCATCGTTGCCATGAGCCCGAACAACCTGATCTGCGCCCGCCTCTTGTCGCGCGACATCAAGTTGCCGCTGGACAAGTCGCTGCTGGTGCATCGCCTGAACGTCGCGCTGTCCCTGCGCGATCGCCTGTTCGACAAGCCGTTCTATCGCCTGGTCTACGGCGATTCCGACCTGTTGCCAGGCCTGGTGGTCGATCGTTTCGGCGACATCCTGGTGGTACAGATCGCTTCGGCGACCATGGAAGCCCATAAAGAAGACGTGATCGCAGCGCTGACCCAAGTGATCAAGCCTAGCGGCATTCTGTTCAAGAACGACTCCGCTGCCCGTGATGCCGAAGGCCTCAACCGCTACGTCGAAACCGTGTTCGGCCTGGTGCCGGAGTGGGTTGCGCTGGAAGAAAACGGCGTGAAATTCGAAGCGCCCGTCATCCAGGGACAGAAAACCGGCTGGTTCTACGACCACCGCATGAACCGCGCACGCCTGGCACCTTACGCCAAAGGCAAACGCGTACTGGACCTGTACAGCTACATCGGCGGCTGGGGCGTGCAAGCGGCCGCGTTCGGCGCCAGTGAAGTGTTCTGCGTCGATGCATCGGCTTTCGCCCTCGACGGCGTCGAGCGCAACGCCGCGCTGAACGGTTTCGCCGACAAGATGACCTGCATTGAAGGTGACGTGTTCGAAGCCCTGAAAGAGCTGAAAGCCAGCGAAGAGCGTTTCGACGTGATCGTTGCCGATCCTCCGGCGTTCATCAAACGCAAAAAAGACATGAAGAACGGTGAAGGTGCCTACCGTCGCCTGAACGAGCAAGCCATGCGCCTGCTCAGCAAGGACGGCATCCTGGTCAGCGCTTCGTGCTCGATGCACCTGCCCGAGGACGATCTGCAGAACATCCTGCTGACCAGCGCCCGTCACCTGGACCGCAATATCCAGATGCTGGAGCGTGGCGGTCAGGGCCCGGATCACCCGGTTCACCCGGCCATCGCCGAAACCCGCTACATCAAGAGCATCACCTGCCGTCTGCTGCCAAACAGCTGATTTCGCCGGTATGACAGGGAGCCAGTCGGCTCCCTGTTCTGTTATCTGTTATTGAATTCTCCAACTTCCTACTCCAGCGATCTTAATGACTTGTAGGATGCTTCGCTTTGCCTTATATATTTTCAGATAGAACTTACAAGATTCATTCACCCGTCAGATGAATCCGACAAAATTACTGGAACATTCCTACCCAATCTCCCCTTGATAAGAATTCATTACAAACTATGATTAAGTCGTCACAACGGAGTGACACTCACTATCAACTACAAGGAGTTTAAAACATGAAAGCAATTACTCTGGAAACCAACAAACTCGCCAACCTGGCTTTTCTGGTCGCACCAAAAGCCCGCTAAGTAAATAAAACACTGGGGAGTGCCGGCTACCCAGCGTTTTCTATGGCAAAAACCAGAGTGAGTCGTCAATCATGCAGATAAACCCTTATATATTCATACTTCCTCGCACGCCCGACCAAATAGTCTGGGATTACAAGAACCACAAACAATTCGAATTGAATCTTGAATATTCAGCCCGTCTCGCACAGCTTATCGACAATCCTGAAAAGTTTGATGACAACAACATAATCGACACGCAACTCCTGAATGCGGGAATACTCACATCTTCCATCCAGACTCCACTTGAATGGGGTTGGGATGAACTGTCGAAGATATTTCATATCGGCACCAAGAACATCCCTTGTGAATATATCCCCCAGGATATTAATGAATGGTCGAGACACTACCTGGAGCATTGCGCCGAAGTACTGGCCACTCCCGCCCCGGAGACCCGACGCACAGAGCCGACAACCGAACGAATTGCCCTGCCTCAACCTTCCTGCTTCCCGGCAAAAGCGCTTGTAGCGACCTTGATCGAGCGAAAAACCTGTCGCTCCTTCACGGGTGAAAGAGTTTCTCTCGACGCTGTGGGCACGCTTTTGTATTTGTCCCTTGGCTATCTGCGTGAGCGCGACAACGACATCGACGAAACCATCGCTGAAGGTCTCGGCGCCCGGCGCAGCAGCCCCTCCGGCGGAGGGTTGAATGCCTGCGACGGTTTTCTTCATGTTCAGAACGTCAGTGGCCTGGATCCTGGGCTCTACGCCTACCACCCCGACGAACATGCTCTGAGCTTCGTCAATCCAACGCCTGATTTGCCCTTGGGCCAGTTGTTGTGTGGGCAGCACTTCATCAACAACCTGCCAGTCGGCCTGTTCATCACCGCTCGCTTCGACAAACTGTGGTGGAAATATGAACACTCACGGGCCTACCGAATGGCTTATGTCGAGGCTGGTCATATCTCCCAGACCTTTCAACTGGTGGCCACCGCACTTGGGTTAAGCACCTGGCTGACGGGTGCACTGGCCGACGACCAGGTCGAAACGTTGCTGGGGATCGAGGACAGCGCCGAACAACCGTTGTTTTTTGTCGGCTGCGGCCAGAGTGACGGGCAAGTGATGTGCAAGGAATTGAAAGCACTGCTAAGCAGCCGGGGGCCACAACAATGACCGAGCCTCGCACAGACGACCTGTCACTGCCCGACGCCTGGGCACAGCGCTACACCCTCGGTGACTGGAACAGCCGAGCCTCGGTACGCACCAGCGAACATACCTATCAATTGCCATCCGATCTGGAACGGCAACTGGAAACACGACACTGGTTCCCGCCCGCCTTCCTGTCCTACCTGAATCACCCGGTGATCGAAGCCGCCGGCAGCGCGATCATCCATCGATTGTCGGCCAACCATCTGGTGTATTTCCTCGACTACACCACCCGGCTCGAACATCGGATCGTCAACCGCTCCGTGGAAACCATCGTCCACGATGAGCTCGGGGTGTCCATCCCCCGCCGAATGAAAACCGCCGCCCTCCAGCTGTATACCGATGAGGGTTATCACGCGCTGTTCTCCAACAGTCTCGCCGAGCAGATCGCCGACCTCTACGGCATGAACCAGCGCCCGGTGATGCCACGTCGCATTACCCGACTGAACGCCCTGCTTGACCAGGCACCTGACAGGCATAAGGCGCTGGCCTGGTTTCTCGTCGGTTTCGTGTCCGAGACCATCATCGCCCGGGAACTGCTCGAGGTTTGCCGCAACGAGCTAGTGTCGAGCGTCCAGGAAATGCTCAGGGACCACCTCACCGACGAGGCCCGGCACAGTCGTTATTTTTGCCAAGTGTTCCATTATCTGTGGCTGACCCTGAACAGCAGCCAACGCACGTTCGCCGCGAAACTGCTGGTGGACATCATCCTGATGTTCTTTGAGGTCGATGAGCGATGGCTGAAGGGAAGCCTGAACAGCGTGGACCTCGGGGAAAATTGTGTCGCAGAAATCCTCAGTACCTTGACCGGCCCGCAAGCCTGCCTGCAGCGCGCCCGATCAGGTGCTGGCGCGACGCTCCAGGCAATGGAGAAGGCAGGTTTTTTCGACCTGCCGTTTAACCAGCAGCTCTTCGCACAGGCAGGGCTTGTCGATGGATGAAGGAAAATCCGCGGTCAGTGTCAAACACCGCCGCTCTGCCATCACCCTGTTAATGACCATGGTATTGCTCGGGGTCTTCCCTCTGGATGTCCTGCTGCCATCGTTCCCGGCGCTGGCCGAACACTTCCGGACCACCCCAGGCGACATCGCGTTTTCCATCAGTCTGTTTGCCATCGGGATCGCACTGTCCCAACTGCTGGTCGGGCCGCTCTCGGATGTCATCGGGCGTAAAAGTCTGCTGCTGGGTGGGATGGCGGTCTCGATTGTCGGTGCGACAGGTTGCGTGCTGTCCACCGACTACGCCTGGTTCCTGGTGTTCCGGGTGGTGCAGGCCATCGGCTGTGGTTGCTTCGTACTCTCGCAGGCGCTGATCCAGGACCTGTTCGACGGCAAGGAGCGGGACCAACTGCGGATTCTGATGGTTACCGCCAGCGGCATCTTCATTTCCGTCTCGCCACTGGCTGGCACCCTGTTGCAACAGGCACTGGACTGGCCCGCAAGCTTCATTGTCTTTATTGCCCTCGCCGCCGCCGTGTTCCTCAAGGCCTGCTTCTTTCTTGAAAACCGGCACACCGCCACCACCCCGCGCCGAAGCATTCTTCAGTCCTACCGGCGTGTCTGTAGCGATGCAGGGTTCCTCGGCTATTGGCTGATCGCCGCAATCGCCTTCACCTGCCACTTTTCCTTCATTGTCATCTCACCCCTGATCTTCATGGAGCAGTTACAGCTTTCAGCCTACGAGTTTTCCCTGACACTGCTGCTGTATGGCGTGGCCTACATCTTCGGCGGCATTGTCGCTCGAACCCTCGCCGGGCGGATCGCGGCCCATACACAGATCGTCGTCGGCCTGGGCCTGATCTTCTTTTCGGGGCTGGTGATGCTCTTGCTCTCAAACCGGCTGGGGCTTTCAGCCCTGACCGTGCTGATTCCGATGATCATCTGCACCGCCGGCACGACCATCGTCCGCCCTGTCGCCACCTCCAAAGCCATGGAAGTGTTCCCGGACAATGCCGGCACATCGGCGTCGGCCGGAAACACGCTGGTATTTATCTGCGGTGGCCTGATCAGCGCCCTGATCAATCTCAGTGGAGCCCATCTGCAAACGACTCTGGCGTTGAGTTTCCTCGTCTTGAGCACCGTCGGCGTTTCCTTCAATGCGCTGATCACGCGTCGGCAGCTCTCGTTGAATAGCGGGTGATTCCTGCCGGTCGTCATCCCACACGCCCCGTCAGCGCGGGATCCCCCTTTTCCGGCATTCCCTCCTGACGCCAGCCGTGTAGAATCGCGACATTCATCGCCAGTCATCCCCCGGCGGGTTTATGAGCTCAAGCTGAAGCGCGCGGCGATCCCGCAAAGTTATCGGCAACTTCCGGACACACGGCCATTTCTGAGTGTTCCAGACGTCAATAGAAGCTCACTTCCCTTTTGATACCTGATTAGCCGCCCGGAGTGCTTCATGCCTGATTACCGCTCGAAAACATCCACCCATGGCCGCAACATGGCCGGCGCCCGCGCACTGTGGCGCGCAACGGGGATGAAAGATGACGACTTCAAAAAGCCGATCATCGCCATTGCCAACTCCTTCACCCAGTTTGTACCGGGCCATGTCCACCTCAAGGACCTGGGCCAACTGGTCGCCCGCGAAATCGAACGCGCCGGCGGTGTAGCCAAAGAATTCAACACCATCGCCGTAGATGACGGCATCGCCATGGGCCACGACGGCATGCTGTATTCGCTGCCGAGCCGCGAGATCATCGCCGACTCCGTCGAGTACATGGTCAACGCCCACTGCGCCGACGCGATCGTCTGCATCTCCAACTGCGACAAGATCACCCCTGGCATGCTGATGGCCGCCCTGCGCCTGAACATCCCGGTGATCTTTGTTTCCGGCGGCCCGATGGAAGCCGGCAAGACCAAACTGGCCAGCCACGGTCTCGACCTCGTCGACGCCATGGTGATCGCCGCCGACTCCAGCGCTTCTGACGAGAAAGTCGCTGAGTACGAGCGCAGCGCCTGCCCGACCTGCGGCTCGTGCTCCGGCATGTTCACCGCCAACTCGATGAACTGCCTGGTCGAAGCCCTGGGCCTGGCATTGCCGGGCAACGGTTCGACCCTCGCCACCCACAGCGACCGCGAGCAGCTGTTCCTGCAGGCCGGCCGCACCATCGTCGAGCTGTGCAAGCGTTACTACGGCGACAACGATGAGTCGGTATTGCCGCGCAACATCGCCAACTTCAAGGCGTTCGAAAACGCCATGACGCTGGACATCGCCATGGGCGGCTCCACCAACACCATCCTGCACTTGCTGGCCGCGGCCCAGGAAGCCGAGATCGATTTCGACCTGCGCGACATCGACCGTCTCTCCCGTCACGTGCCGCAACTGTGCAAAGTCGCGCCGAACATCCAGAAGTACCACATGGAAGACGTGCACCGCGCCGGCGGGATCTTCAGCATCCTCGGCTCGCTGGCCCGTGGCGGTCTGCTGCACACCGACCTGCCGACCGTGCACAGCAAGACCCTGGCTGAAGGCATCGCCAAGTGGGACATCACCCAGACCGATGACGAAGCGGTGCATCACTTCTTCAAGGCCGGCCCTGCGGGCATCCCGACGCAAACCGCGTTCAGCCAATCGACCCGTTGGGAAACCCTGGACGATGACCGTGAAAACGGCTGCATCCGCAGTGTCGAACACGCTTACTCGAAAGAAGGCGGCCTGGCCGTTCTCTACGGCAACATCGCGCTGGACGGCTGCGTGGTGAAAACCGCCGGCGTCGACGAGTCGATTCATGTCTTCGAAGGCAACGCGAAGATCTTCGAAAGCCAGGACAGCGCAGTACGCGGCATCCTCGCGGACGAAGTGAAGGCCGGCGACATCGTGATCATTCGTTACGAAGGTCCGAAAGGCGGCCCGGGCATGCAGGAAATGCTGTACCCGACGTCGTACCTGAAATCCAAAGGCCTGGGCAAAGCTTGCGCCCTGCTCACCGATGGCCGTTTCTCCGGCGGCACCTCGGGCCTGTCCATCGGCCACGCTTCGCCAGAAGCGGCGGCGGGCGGCGCGATTGGCCTGGTGCAGGATGGCGACAAAGTGCTGATCGACATTCCGAACCGCTCGATCAACCTGTTGATCAGCGATGAAGAAATGGCCGGTCGCCGTGCCGAGCAGGATCAGAAAGGCTGGAAGCCAGTGGAAAAACGTCCACGCAAGGTAACCACCGCACTGAAGGCTTACGCTCTGTTGGCGACCAGCGCCGACAAGGGTGCCGTGCGTAACAAGGCGATGCTCGACGGGCTCTAAGCGTCAGTCGCAGAAATAAAAATGCCCCGTTAAGTGCGGGGCTGATCGTTCCCACGCTCCCGCGTGGGAATGCCTCAAGGGACGCTCCGCGTCCAGTGACGCGGAGCGTCACGGGCTG
>NZ_JBYTAJ010000047.1:0-18210 GCF_058788075.1 Pseudomonas sp. FW305-20
CTGCGTGGGAATGCCTCAATGGACGCTCTGCGTCCGCTCTTGGGACGCAGAGCGTCCCTGGCTGCATTCCCACGCAGAGCGTGGGAACGATCAGTCGGCGGGGTTATCGGACTTTATCTTCGCGCCCCCGCAATAGCATGTTCGGCATGGCAACCGCCGCCGCCAGCCCCAGCAGCGACACTGCCGCACTGACCATCAGCAAATGCCGGAACGTCAGCAACAGCTCAGCACGCAAGGCGTTCTGCGCATCCCCCGGCGCGGCGTTCAAGCCATCGAGCAAGACGTTCCCCGAACTGCCCTCGGCAATCATCGAAGAACCGGCCAGGTGGGCGAAACTTGAGTCCTGCAACAACGCCAGCAGCAGTGCCGACATCAACGCCACACCCACCGCACCGCCCAGTGAGCGGAACAGGTTGGTGGTGCTGGTAGCGACACCGATATCCCGCTGTTGCACCGCGTTCTGCGTACCGACCAGCGACGTCGGGAACTGCATGCCGCTAGCGATCCCGCTGAGCAACATGAACAGACTACTGAGCACAAATGCCTGGGGAGGGCTGAATGCCATACCGAGAATCGAGAGCGGCATGAGCAGGGCGCCGGTCAGGATCATGGGCTTGTAGCGCCCGGTCACCGAGGTTCGGCGGCCGGCGAAATACGCGCCAATCGGCAAACCCATCGCCAGCGGCAACAGGTGCAGTGCGGCGCTGTCGGCCCCGGCGCCGGTCACGCTCTGGAAGCGCAGCGGCATCAACACAATCAGCGAGATCGCCTGGAAACTGGTGAAGAAAATCGTGCACCAGCACAGGATCGCATTGCGGTTGGCGAACAAATGCATGGGCAACAGCGGCTCCCGCGCCCGGCGTTCATGCCAGACGAACAGCGCCAGTACCCACACCGCACAACCGAGCAGGCCCAGCACTTCGGCGCTGCGCCACGAATGGCCCTGGCCGACCTGGGTGATGCCCAGCAACAAGGCGGTCAAGCCGATGATCATCAACACCGTACCGAAGTAATCGATGATCGGTTTGCGCTGCGGCACTGGCAAACCCACCAACGTGCGATTGGCCACCAGCCAGGCACCAAGGCCCAGCGGCAGGTTGATCAAGAACACCCAGCGCCATGACAAGTACTCGGTCATGTAACCGCCGAGTACCGGGCCGGCCACGCTGGCCACGGCGTACATGCTGCTGAAATAGCCTTGATAGCGGCCGCGCTCCCGGGGCGGCACGATGTCGCCAATGATCGCCTGGCTGACCGAAATCATCCCGCCAGCACCGATGCCTTGAACGATCCGCGCCAGTACCAGCTGCTCCATGCTCTGGGCCATGCCGCAGAAAAACGAAGCGACCGTGAACAACCCCATGCCAAACAGCATCAACGTGCGGCGACCGTACAGATCGCCCAGTTTGCCGTAGATCGGCACGGCCACCGTCATCGCCACCATGTAGCCGGAAATCACCCAGGCCAGCAGGCTGACGTCCTTGAATTGTGCGGAAATGGCCGGCATCGACACGGCGACGATGGTCTGGTCCAGCGCGCCCAGAAAGATTGCCAGCATCAGGGCGATCAACACGCTGCGAATGGCCGGTTTAGGCGTTTCAGGCTGGTTGAGATTGGTCACGGGTTGGAACCTGCGGACGGTGATTGACCCGCAAGGAGCAAGGCGAGCGGGGATGCTCGCCAGTGTAAATCGGTAGCAGGCTATTCGATAGCCTCGTATGGAAGGCCGACGTAATTTTCTGCAATGGTTTTTCGACCGGCCTCGGAGTCGACGAAATAGCCCAGTTCCGACTCGGCAATCCGCTGGCTGAAGGCGTCGTTATCGTCAAAGCGGTGCAGCATCGAGGTCATCCACCAGGAAAACCGTTCGGCTTTCCACACCCGGCGCAGGCAGACCTCGGAGTATTTCTCCAGTAAATCCACACGGCCTTCTTGGTAAACCTTCAGCAGAATGTTGAACAGCGTACTGACGTCGCTGGCCGCCAGGTTCAGGCCCTTGGCGCCGGTGGGCGGGACGATGTGCGCGGCGTCGCCGACCAGAAACATCCGCCCGTACTGCATCGGTTCGACGACAAAACTGCGTAACGGCGCGATGCTTTTTTCGATGGAAGGCCCCGTAACCAGGTTGTCAGCCAATGCTTCAGGCAAGCGGGATTTGAGTTCATCCCAGAAGCGCTGATCAGACCAGTTCTCGACCTGCTCGTCGGCCGGCACCTGGAGGTAATAGCGCGTGCGGGTGGCCGAACGCATGCTGCACAGGGCAAAACCGCGCTCATGCCGGGCGTAAACCAGCTCTTCATGCACGGGTGGGGTATCAGCGAGGATGCCGAGCCAGCCAAACGGATAGACCCGCTCGAACACGTTCAGGCACTCGGCAGGAATCGACTGCCGGGCCACGCCATGGAAACCGTCGCAGCCGGCGATGTAGTCACAATCGAGTCGATACAGCTCGCCGTCCTTCTCAAAAGTCACGAACGGCTCTGCGGTTTTCATCCCGTGAGGAACGACGTTGCTTGCCTTGTAAATCGTCTGCGCACCGGCCTCCCGACGAGCGGCCATCAGGTCGCGGGTGACCTCGGTCTGACCGTAGATCATCACCGTTTTGCCACCGGTCAGGGCTTGCAGATCGATGTGTACCTGGCGCCCGTCGAGGGCCAGTTCGAAGCCTCCATGGACCAGCCCTTCGGCGTCCATTCGCTGACCCACGCCGGCCTGGCGCAACAGCTCTGCCATGCCTTGTTCGAGGACGCCGGCACGGATTCGTCCGAGCACATAGTCCGGGCTCTGGCGTTCGAGAATCAGGGTGTCGATGCCGGCGTTGTGCAGCAATTGGCCGAGCAATAAACCGGACGGACCGGCGCCGATGATGGCGATTTGGGTTTTCAGCATTTTCATTGTTTTTATGACTCGCAAGCTTCACGCGACCAAGGCCGGTGAATTATTTTTATGGATCGAGTGCTTGCATTTTTCTCTTGCGGGTCTGTCAATTGAAGGGGAAAACTGAGCCGATACCTGTACATTCTGCCAATCGGTGCGATTATCGCCCGTCTACCCTGAGGCCTGGATTGAAGTGATGAACAAGCCTGACCTACCTTCGATTCCAGTGTTCAAGCTCTACGGTGAAAGCCTGGATTGGCCGACCCCGGACTTGCTGCACTGTGAAACCATTTCCAAACGCAGCCGCGAACACCAATGGGAAATCAAACCCCATCGCCACGCCGACTTGTGCCAGTTGCTCTTCGTATTCAAAGGTCAGGCAGAGCTTGAAATCGAAGGCAAACGTACGCAACTGACCGAGCCGGCGATCCTGGTCTTGCCGCCGTTATCGGTGCATGGCTATCGGTTTTCCGAGGACGTCGAAGGGTTTGTCGTGACCCTTGCCGCGCCGCTGGTTGCTCATCTTCAGGCGCAATTGGGTAACTCGGTGAACGCACTGGCCCAGGCCGAAAGCTATCCGGCGGGCGAGCAAGGCGAATACCTCAACAGCCTGTTTTCAGCGCTGCAAGACGAATACACCGGCCACCAGCCGGCTCGCGAAATGCTCATGCATTCGCTGGTCAGCGTGATCATGGTGTGGGTCAGCCGCCAAGTGATTTCCCGCCGCAACGCCAGCCAGCGTCCGCAGCGTGCCCGGGAATACCTCAACGGTTTTATCCAACTGGTGGAAGAGACCTATCGCCAGCACGTCAAGGTCGAGGACCTGGCGCATCGGCTGGGGATTTCCGTGTCTCACCTCAACGGCACCTGCCGTGAGCTGGCGGGACAACCGGCGTTGCAGATCATGCACGAACGTCAGTTGCTGGAGGCCAAGCGTTTGCTGACCTACACCAGCATGACCATTTATGAAATGTCCGACGTATTGGGGTTCTCTGATCCGACCAACTTCACGCGCCTGTTCCGGCGTCGAGTGGGGATCTCGCCCAAGGCATTTCGCGACCGCTTGAAGGCCGATCAGGACAACGGGGCCTGATCCCCTCGCCACAGCGTGTTCGTTACCGGAGGGCGTTGAGGGTCGCGTTGTGGGGAATGCAGCGTTCGAAGTTGCAGCTTGCGTATTCACGGGGCTGTTGTCGCAACTGCTCGACGCGCCAAGCCGCGGTGCCATACAGCGCGAGCGTGGCCGCGCAGGTGATGAAAATCGCGAGGTATCTTCTTGTTTTGATGTTCATGGCGTTGACCTCTGAACGAATACCCTTCGGTACTACTTTGAGCATAGGTCAGCGCCAGTGAGTTGCCAGCAACGCGGTCTCCCTGATCGTTCCCACGCGGAGCGTGGGAACGATCAACCCTCTGTGGGAGCGAGCCTGCTCGCTCCCACATTTTTCGATCCGGTTACAGGCCGATATCCCACTCCGGCTCTTCGGGGAATCTGAGCACCAGAAAGTCCAGCATGCTGCGCAACGCCGCCGGCATGTGCTTGCGTGAGGCATACACCGCGTAAACGTTCATTTGCCGGGGTTCGGCATGGGGCAGCAGGCGGATCAGTTCGCCGCTGTGGATATGCACGCCGGCCTGATAACTGGGGAGCATCGCCACGCCGGCACCGGCCATCGCGGCGCGCAACAACGTACTGGCTTCGTTGGCGCTGATGTTGCCCTGTACCGGCACTGAGACTTGCTCACCGTCCTCCTCGAAGTGCCAGAGGCTTTTGCCGAAGTAGGAATGGGTCAGGCAGTTGTGCTGGCTCAGATCCTCGACCCGCAGCGGTGTCGGGTGTTCGAGCAAATAGGCAGGGGAGGCGCAGATCACCGAACGGCAGACCGTCAGCCGTCGCGCGATCAGGTTCGGGTCCAGGTCATTGCTGGTACGGATGGCCAGATCGATACGCTCATCCACCAGGTTTACCGTGCGGTCGAGCATCTGCAGGTCGATGCTGACGCCGGGATAACGTTTGACGTAAGCGGCCATGGCATCCGCCAGTTGTGCCTGGCCGAACGAAGTGCTGACACTGATCCGCAACATCCCGCGCGGTGCCTCGTCCGGTTCGCTGACGGCGGCCTGCATGTCCGTGGACAAATCGAGCATCTGCCGACATCGAGGCAGGATTTCACTGCCAGCGGCGGTCAGGCTCAATTTGCGCGTGGTGCGGTGCATCAGGCGTGCGCCGACCCAATCCTCCAGCTCCGCCAGATAGCGCGAAACCACCGGCCTAGACAGGTCCAGGTGATCGGCGGCGGCCGACTGGCTGCCCAGGTCAGCCACCGTGATGAACACCCGCATTGCTTGTAGACGATCCATGATTTGCCCGCTTTCAGAAACAAACTATGTTCCAGCATCGCATTTTTTGTACTGAGTCATGCAACTAAGCTCTGTCCCATCGCCAAACACGGCATTCGGACAACGGAGCAACAGATGATCGGCTTCACCTCGCTTAAACGTATTTTGCTGGCCACCGCCACCTTCGGTTTCACCGTCCACGCAGCGGCAGCCTCAACCCTGACCCTGGACGTCTACAACCCGGGCGACAAGGCGATCTTCCCGGTGACCTCGGTGTTGGTCAGTGGCGAGAAAGACGCGATTTTGGTGGATGCGCAATTTGGCAAATCCCAGGCCGAGCAAGTGGTCGAAAAGATCCGCGCCAGCGGCAAGCAATTGACCACCATCTACATCAGCCACGGTGACCCGGATTACTACTTCGGCCTCGATACCCTGACTGCCGCATTCCCCAACGCCAAAGTGCTCGCCTCGCAGCCGACCGTGGACCACATCCAGAACACCGTCGACGGCAAACTGGCGTTCTGGGGGCCGAAAATGGGCGCCGATGTACCGGCCAAAACCATCGTGCCGGAGGTGCTCAAGGGCGACAGCCTGATGCTCGAAGGGCAGAAGTTGCAGGTGGTGGGGCTGGACGGCAAGCAGCCGGATCGCAGCTTCGTGTGGATTCCGTCGATCAAGGCTGTGGTCGGTGGTGTCGTCGTCGCAGAAAACATTCACGTGTGGATGGCCGACACCCAGACGCCGCAGTCCCACGCCGATTGGCTGACCACGCTGCACGCCATTGAAACCCTGAAGCCGAAAACCATCGTGCCGGGGCATTACCTCGGTGAGAGCGCCCGTTCGCTGGCCGCCGTGCAGTTCACCGCCGATTACATCAAGGCCTTCGACGAAGAAACCGCCAAGGCCAAAGACGCTGCTGCGCTGATCGCCGCGATGAAAAAACGCTACCCGACGCTGGGTGAAGAAAGCTCTCTTGAACTGAGCGCGAAAGTCGCCAAGGGCGAGATGAAGTGGTAACCCGATTCACTCACACTCATTGATCGTTCCCACGCTCTGCGTGGGAATGCCTCAACGGACGCTCTGCGTTCGGCTTTGGAAGGAACGCGGAGCGTGGGAACGATCATCAGGAGAAGGTCAGAGACTGAACCCGCCATCCAACGGGATGATGTTCCCGGTCATATACGCCCCGGCCGTACTCGCCAGACTGATCGCCAGCGCCGCCATCTCTTCTTCCCGGCCCCAGCGTTTCATCGGAATCAACGCCGTGTCGTCGGCCAGCGCCTGCTCATCATTGCCGATGTGCTGAGTCATCTTGCTCGGAAAACGCCCCGGCGCGATGACGTTGACGTTGATGTGCTGGCTCACCAACTCACGCGCCAGAATCCGCGACAGTTGATGCAGGGCCGCTTTACTCGGCCCGTAGGCATAAGCCTGCTCGCCGAAGGACGAAATGCCCGCCACTGAACCGATATTGATAATTCGCGCCGGATTCGCTGCCGAACCGGCCTTGCGCAGCAGTGGCAAAAACTGCTGGATGCAGTTGAACACCGAGGTCACGTTCAGCTGCATGACCTTTTCCCAGCCCTTGACCGGGTAGCTCTCCAGCGGCGCGCCCCACGTGGTGCCGGCGTTGTTCACCAGAATATCCAGCTGACCGATCTGCTCGCCCAGTCGCGTAGCCAGTTGAAGTACGCCTTCTTCGGTGGCCAGGTTGGCCGCCATGCCGTGGCAACGACCGAATGCGCTCAGCTCATCAGCCGTTTGCTGACAGGCTTCGGCATCCCGGGCGCAGACGTACACGGTGGCACCGGCCTCGACATAGGCCTTGGCGATCATTTTGCCGATACCACGGGTGCCGCCGGTCACCAGGGCGGTGCGGCCTTGCAGGGAAAAGTACGGGTGCATGGCGAATCCTGAGAGCTGAGGGTCAATACACCCTAGTCGTCAGCCGCCGGAAGCGGAGCCACTATTATTGCGAGGAATGAGCGGCCATATAGCCCTGTAGGAGCTGTCGAGTGCAACGAGGCTGCGATCTTTTGATCTTCGCTTTTAAAAGCAACATCAAAAGATCGCAGCCTCGTTGCACTCGACAGCTCCTACAGGTCAGATCTGCTTCACACGTTACTGCGGGCGCACGCGCAGGGTCAGGCCCTTGAGGAAGTTGCGCAGCAACTGGTCGCCACACGGGCGGTAGTTGGTGTGGCCGAACTTGCGGAACAGCGCGCTCAGCTCAGGCTTGGACACCGGGAACTCGGAGGCCTTGAGGATGGCGTGCATGTCGTCTTCTTTCAATTCGAAAGCCACGCGCAGTTTCTTCAGGATGATGTTGTTGGTCACTGGCACTTCGATCGGCTGTGGCGGACGGCTTTCGTCTTTGCCGCGCTTGAAGGTCACCAGGCCGTCGAGGAAATGCGCCATGACTTCATCCGGGCAGCGTACGAAGCCTTCCTCGTCTTCCTCTTTCTTGTCGAGGTACTTCACCAGGTCTTCCAGGGCCACGTCCATGCCGCCGAGCTTGATGATCTCGATGACTTTCTTGTCGCTGATGTCGAGCATGTAGCGCACGCTGCGCAGTACGTCGTTATGAATCATGGTGTGCAATCCTGATATTCAGCAGTGGGCGCCGCGTAAACAGCGGCGCCAAAATGTGTGGCGGCGTGAAAAGTCTTAGAACTTCTCTTTGCCGGACAGGTAACGCCATTGCCCCAACGGCACTTTGCCGATGGACACGCCGCCAATGCGGATGCGGCGGATGGCGACAACCTTCAGGCCTACAGCCTGGCAGAACAGGGCGATGACGCCCGGTTGTGGGTTCTTCATCGCAAAACGCAGGCGGTTTTCGTTCTGCCAGCTGGCTTTGACCGGCGGCAGTTCCTTGCCCTTGTAAGTCAGGCCGTGGTTCAGGCGGTTGAGGCCGTGAGCCACCATGTCGCCTTCAACTTCGACCACATACTCTTGCTCGATCTTGGCGGAATCGGCAGTGAGTTTGCGCAGGATCTTCCAGTCCTGGGTGAACACCAACAGACCGCTGGCGTTGGCCTGCAGATCGGTGCTGGCGGTCAGGCGCAGGAAGTGGCCCTTAAGCGGGCGTTTGCCGTAGCGGTGTTCTTCGCTCAGGGTCTCGGTGCTGATGGTTGCCATGGCCGTTTCCGCGTCCATGCCCGCAGGGACGTTGAACAGGATGGTCACCGGCTCCGGCGCAGTGGCCTTGGCTTCCGGGTCGAGCTCGACTTTCTGGTTCTCGACCTTGAACTGCGGCTCGTCGATGACTTCGCCGTCCACGGTGACCCAGCCGCCCTCGATGAACAGCTCAGCCTCCCGACGGGAACAGCCGACGAGTTCGATGAGGCGTTTGGAGAGACGAATCGGGTCAGTCATGACAGGGCCGTAACAAAAAAGGGGTGGGCATTGTACCTGCTGGGCGCCGGTTAATCCCGGCTCCATTTGCCGCATGTGCTTTTAATGTGGGAGTGAGCCGGCTCCGGGCGGCGTTCCGACGATAGCGGTAGTTCAGTCAATTGATCTGTTGAATGACGCACCGCTATCGTCGGAACGCCGCCCGGAGCCGGCTCGCTCCTACAGTTGTTCTGTGTTGTGTCAGCCGTTGCGCGTGCGTTGTTGTGCCTGACGCAAACGCATATGCAGCAACGGATAAGGCTGCCCCATGCCATCGACTTCCGAACGGCCGATCACCTCGAAGCCCTGTTTGAAGTAAAAGCCTAAGGCCTGCGGATTCTGCTCATTGACGTCCAGTTCATCGGCGTTCAAATGTTCCATCGCATAGCGCAGCAATTGCTTGCCCAGGCCTTGGCCGCGGTGAGCCGGGTCGATGAAGAGCATTTCGATCTTGCCCGCCGCAACACCGGCGAACCCGGTGATGCGCTGGCGCGAGTCTTTGGTGCAGATCAGCATCACCGCATCGAGGTAGCGGGTCAGCACCAGGTTCTTCAACAGTTCGATGTAGCTGTCCGGCAGAAAGTCATGGGTGGCGCGCACCGAGGCCTCCCAGACCTGAGTGAGTTCTACGTAGTCGCTCTGTTTCGGCGTGTGGATGACCGAATGTTGGCGCATGGCCGGCTGCCCCTTTTCCTGTGAATGTCGAGAATCCGTTCTTCACAAAACGATAGACGTAAAAAAGCCCCGCATCTCGTCAAGAGAGCGGGGCTTTTCGTGTTTTTTGCGTTTAGATCTGTTCAGCCCACAGGTCGTATTCGTCGGCGTCGGTCACTTTGCACCAGACTTTATCGCCGGGTTTCAGGTTGCTGCCGTTGTCGATGAACACGTTGCCGTCGATTTCCGGGGCATCGAAGAAGCAGCGGCCAACCGCGCCTTGCTCGTCGACTTCATCGACCAGCACTTCGATTTCACGGCCGACGCGCATTTGCAGACGTGCCGAGCTGATGGCTTGCTGGTGCGCCATAAAGCGGTCCCAGCGGTCTTGCTTGACGTCGTCCGGCACGATGGCCGCGTCCAGCAGGTTGGCCGGTGCGCCTTCGACCGGCGAGTACTGGAAGCAGCCGACGCGATCGAGTTGCGCTTCGGTCAGCCAGTTCAGCAGGTACTGGAAGTCTTCTTCGGTTTCGCCAGGGAAGCCGACGATGAAGGTCGAACGGATGATCAGGTCCGGGCAGATTTCGCGCCAGTTCTTGATGCGCGCCAGGGTCTTGTCTTCGAAGGCCGGGCGTTTCATGGCTTTCAGGACTTTCGGGCTGGCGTGCTGGAACGGGATGTCCAGGTACGGCAGGATTTTCCCAGCGGCCATCAGCGGAATCAGCTCGTCGACGTGCGGGTACGGATAAACGTAGTGCAGACGAACCCAGACGCCGAGGGTGCTCAAGGCTTCGCAGAGTTCGGTCATGCGGGTTTTCACCGGCGCGCCGTTCCAGAAACCGGTGCGGTATTTCACGTCGACGCCGTAGGCACTGGTGTCTTGCGAAATCACCAACAACTCTTTGACGCCGGCCTTGACCAGGCGCTGAGCCTCGTCCAGCACATCACCGACCGGGCGGCTGACCAGTTTGCCGCGCATTGACGGGATGATGCAGAAGCTGCAGCTGTGGTTGCAGCCTTCGGAAATCTTCAGGTAGGCGTAGTGACGCGGGGTCAGCTTGATGCCTTGCGGCGGCACCAAGTCGATCAGCGGGTTGTGATCCTGGCGCGGCGGCACTGCGTCGTGCACGGCGTTGACCACCTGCTCGTACTGCTGCGGACCGGTCACGGCCAATACGCTTGGGTGCACCTTGCGAATGTTGCCTTCTTCGACGCCCATGCAGCCGGTCACGATGACCTTGCCGTTTTCCTTGATGGCTTCGCCGATCACTTCCAGGGATTCAGCCTTGGCCGAATCGATGAAGCCGCAAGTGTTGACCACCACGACATCGGCGTCCTCGTAAGTGGACACAACGTCATAGCCTTCCATGCGCAGCTGGGTAAGGATGCGCTCGGAGTCGACCAGTGCTTTGGGGCAACCCAGGGATACGAAGCCAACTTTTGGATTGGCCGGCGCAGGAGTGGTGGACATGTCTAACCTCGGTATTTGTGACGCCTCCAGCCGAAGACGGCAAGGCGACAGACGGACGCTATCTTGCGTCTCTGGTCAAAAAGTGCGCAATTCTAGCGATGAGAGACGCACTTGACCAGCTTTATGCAGGGAAATACGACGAGTGCTGCGCTATGCTTCGCGCCTTTAAGCTTTACCGATTTTTTACAGTCAATGAAACGTCTGTAACGCGATGTAAAACAGCGCATGCTGCACGGCAAAGCATAGTGCTTCTTATAAGAAGTCCGGGTCTGAGTAGTAGGAGTGTTGGATGGGGCAGGCAAGTAGTCAGGCGGCGGGCGCTGAGCATTCGGCGGCAAAACCGATCGGCATGCTGGTCGCGGCGGTCGGTGTGGTTTATGGCGATATCGGCACGAGCCCGCTGTACACCCTTAAAGAAGTGTTTTCCGGTGGCTACGGCGTGCCGGTCAACCATGACGGCGTGTTGGGTATCCTGGCGCTGATCTTCTGGTCGCTGATCTGGGTCGTGTCGATCAAGTACATGATGTTCGTGCTGCGCGCCGACAACCAGGGCGAAGGCGGGATCATGGCCTTGACCGCTTTGGCGCGACGGGCCGCAGCGGGGCATCCGAAGTTGCGCAGTTTGCTGGTGGTCTGCGGGCTGATCGGCGCGGCGCTGTTCTACGGCGACAGCATGATCACCCCGGCGATTTCCGTGCTCTCGGCGATTGAAGGCCTGGGACTGGCTTTCGAGGGCATCGACCATTGGGTGGTGCCATTGTCGCTGATCGTGCTGGTGGCGCTGTTCCTGATTCAGAGCCACGGTACCGCGCGGATTGGCATTTTGTTCGGGCCAATCATGGTGACCTGGTTTGTGGTGCTGGGGGCGCTGGGTGTCTACGGCATTCTGCAGCACCCGGAAGTGTTGCAAGCGATGAACCCGGTATGGGCCGTGCGCTTCTTCATCGTTCACCCGGGCATGGGCGTAGCGATCCTCGGCGCGGTGGTGCTGGCGTTGACCGGTGCTGAAGCACTGTACGCCGACATGGGCCACTTCGGCCGCAAGCCGATCGCTCGCGCATGGTTCATCCTGGTGCTGCCAGCACTGGTGCTGAACTACTTCGGCCAAGGCGCGTTGCTGCTCGGTGACCCGGAAGCCGCGCGCAACCCGTTCTACCTGTTGGCCCCGAGCTGGGCGCTGATTCCGTTGGTGGGGTTGTCGACCCTGGCGACAGTGATTGCTTCTCAGGCGGTGATTTCCGGCGCGTTCTCCCTGACGCGCCAGGCGATTCAGCTCGGCTACATACCACGCATGCACATCCGGCACACCTCCAGTGCCGAGCAAGGCCAGATCTACATTGGCGCGGTGAACTGGGCGCTGATGGTCGGCGTCATCCTGTTGGTGCTGGGCTTCGAGTCCTCTGGCGCGTTGGCTTCGGCTTACGGCGTGGCCGTAACGGGCACCATGCTGATGACCACCATCCTGGTGTCGGCGGTGATATTGCTGCTGTGGAAATGGCCTCCGGTGCTCGCGGTTCCGCTGTTGCTCGGCTTCCTCCTGGTAGACGGTCTGTACTTCGCTGCCAACGTGCCGAAAATCATTCAGGGCGGGGCATTCCCGGTGATCGCCGGTATCGCATTGTTTGTGCTGATGACCACCTGGAAACGTGGCAAGCAATTGCTGGTCGATCGTCTCGATGAGGGTGGCTTGCCGCTGCCGATCTTCATCAGCAGCATCGCCGTGCAACCGCCGCATCGCGTCCAGGGCACTGCGGTGTTCCTGACCGCGCGCCCGGACGCCGTGCCCCATGCGCTGTTGCACAATCTGCTGCATAACCAGGTGTTGCACGAGCAAGTGGTGCTGCTGACGGTGGTGTACGAAGACATCCCGCGGGTGCCGGCATCCCGGCGTTTCGAGGTTGAATCCCACGGCGAAGGCTTCTTCCGTGTAATCCTGCACTTTGGCTTCGTCGACGAGCCGGATGTGCCGCAAGCGCTGAAGCTGTGTCATCTCGATGACCTGGATTTCAGCCCGATGCGCACCACCTACTTCCTCAGCCGCGAGACGGTCATCGCCTCCAAACTCGAAGGCATGGCCCGCTGGCGTGAGGCGTTGTTCGCCTTCATGTTGCAGAACGCCAACGGCAACTTGCGCTTCTTCAATTTGCCGCTGAACCGGGTGATTGAACTGGGGACGCAGGTAGAGATGTAAGCCGCAACAAAAAGCCCCCGTTGCCATTGTGGTTGCGGGGGCTTTTTTGTGTCTCATCTGAAGGCAATGAAGACCCCTTGTGGGAGCGGGCTTGGTCCGGGCGGCGTTCAGGCAGCTATTTTTTAGATTCGGCTTTTGTCCGGGCAGGTAGCGGCGTCAGTACCTTCACCGCATCATCAATCACGGCCTTGCTCATTGCCGTCAGGTAATGCGCGGCCCAGGCGTGTCGGTCGGTGTCACGGGCGTAGGCAGCATCTTTAGTCAGCTCCTTGGCAAGGAACAGAAAATCAGAAGCCATGGCTAGCGCATCGCCGAGGGGGATGTCTCCACTGACACGGAACAGTGGCCGGTTCGAGCAGTAGATGAAGGGGGTGAGGCCGATGGTTTTCAGTTCTGAAGGTGTGGACTGATCTGTTTTGCTCATTGTTTCGCTCCTTAAAACGAGGAGCTGCCGCATTCGTTACCACACGAATGGGTGGCAGCTGTACGCAGGGTGGTAAACCGGGGGAGCAAAGAAACCGGCAGACCCGAAGGTCTCCCACGCACAGCCGCCATAACACGGGATTACAGACGTAAAAACGCACGAAATCGTGATGGGAGCGGTGTTGCACTTTGCCTAACCGGGTTACCACACCCGATCGCTGAATGGTCAGCGACGTCCGGAGAGTATCCCGTCGAAGAAAAGCGCAACAAGGCATCAAAGTGCCCAAACGCAAGATTCGGAGTTTGCCTACAAGGTCCGCGGGCGTCATCTGATATTGCGAGATCTTTTAGTAAACGAAACTAAACATTGATCAGGCCAAGGCAGTTAGTCACGACGATATGCGGGCACGGTACGCCAAGCTCGCGGGCGGTAGACGCATCCGCACAGGCGATACGTAGATCCTGTGGGAGCGGGCTTGCCCGCGATGACGGCGGCAGATTCAACATCGATGTGGCAGACATACCGCCATCGCGGGCAAGCCCGCTCCCACAGGGACCTGCGGTGCGGGTTAAATTGCGTACCTATGAAAAAGCCCCCGCAACCTCAAGGCTGCGGGGGCTTTTTCGTAGGCGGGACTCAGATCACTCCTGAGCCGCCGTCTCCTTCGCTTGACGCTTCTCGATCACATCCACCAACCGCTTCGCCAGCGCCGGGTAGTTCTCGTCGAAGTGATGACCGCCAGGCAGTTTCATCGCTTCGCCCACGGCGGTCTTGTCGGTACAGCCGCTCTCGTCGACTTCCTCTTCACCGTAGATGCACACCACTTTTTCCGGCGGCAGCTTGGCCATTTCCGGGCCGGTGGCGGCTTCTTTGCCGGCGTTGCCGAGCCAGCCTTCGACTTCGATTTCGAAGCTGCCGGTGCGGGCGAAAGCCAGCAGGATGATTGCGTCGACGCGTTGCTGCTCCGATGGCTCCAGGCGATTGTAGATCGCCGGCAGGACGTCGGCGCCGAACGAGTAACCGGTCAGGATGAAGCGCTTGGTGCCCCATTTCTGCCGGTAGTGCTGCATCAGCTCGGTGAGGTCCAGGGCGCTTTGCTCCGGACTCTTGTGTTGCCAGTAGTAGCGCAGGGTGTCGATGCCGACGACCGGGTAGCCGATCTTCGCCATCTCGCCCGCTACGTCACGGTCAAGGTCGCGCCAGCCGCCGTCACCGGACAGGAACAGGGTCACGGTGTCCTTGGCTTGGCCGGCGGGCACTTCGACGACCGGGATCTGCAGGCCGCCGGCGGCTTTATCGCCGCCAACGAGGATCTTGCGCAGTTCGTTGTTCAGCACTTGCGGCAGGTTGATGTCGTAGTCGCTGATGCTGGTTTCGGCGTTGGCTTGGTCGCGCACGAAGCCGGCGCTGGTGTCGTCCGGGTTGTCGTTCCAGGCCACCAGCCAATGCCCGTGAGGGGCGCTTTTCGGTAGCAGGTGGGTGCAGCCTGGTTTTTCCAGGGCCAGGTCCACCGAGACGGCTTGAGCCTTGTCGTCCTTCTGCTCGGACAACCAGCGCCACGCCAGCACGGCGCCAGGGCCGATGCCGCTGACCAGGGTCGCCGGGCCCTTGAGTTCTCTGAGGGCCGATTGCAGGGCGCGACTTTGCAGCAGGCAGTCTTGGGGCAGGATCACCTGGACAATCTGCGCCGAGCCGGTGCGGCTCAGGGTCATCAACTGTTTGTTGCTGAGCTTCTGGTCCTCATTGACCGCCACCAGCACCTGGGCGCGTGGCGTGTTGCCGGGAATGACACGGGTCATCGCGGCGCCATCGGCCGGCGTCAGCAGTTCGAGGGTCGGTTCTGGCGCCGGGCGTTTCAGGTACCAGTAACCGCCACCGAGAATCAGGGCCAGCACTACCAGTGTGGCCAGGACGTACCGCAAGGAGCGTTGAATCATCAGCGTTTCACCAATCCAGTCAAGCCGCCTGCAATCAGGGCGGCAGTGTCGGCCAAGGCAACCAGCGGATCGAGTCCGGCGGGCACGGCCATATAACGGGGTTCCCAGTCAGGCTGGAATTTGTCTTTGAAACGGCGCAAGCCTTGGAAGTTGTAGAGCTGCTCACCACGGCGGAAAACCATCGAGCCCAGACGCTGGGTCAGTGGGGCACCACGACGGGGTTGCAACCCCGACAACGGCACCATGCCCAGGCTGAAACGCGCGTATCCATGATTTTTATAATGTTGAATCAGGCCGACCATCATGAACTCCATGGTCAGCTTGGGCGCGTCCGGATGCGCGCGCATCAGGTCAAGGCTGGCCAGGTCATGACCATAAGTCTCGAGCAGGTTGGCGAATGCCACCGGACGTCCTTCGAAACGAATCACCGCGATGCGGAAATGCTTGAGGTAGTCATCGCTGAAACGGCCGAGGGAGAAGCCTTTCTCGCGCACGTTCTTGCCGGTCAGCCAGGCATCGGAAATCACCTTGAGTTCTTCCATCGGCGCTTGCCCCGGTTCAAAGATCTCCAGCGACAGGCCATCGCGAGTGCCGCGGTTCCAGGTGTAGCGCAGGTCTTTCATCTCTTTGCCTTTGGCCTCGAGATCAAAGCGATGCAGATCGACCCGGGCTTCTTCGCCGAGCTTGATCGCGGTCAGGCCGATGTCCATGTAGTACGGCAGGTTCTCGGCGCGCACTTGATAGAACACAGGGCGGGCGTGGTGGAGGTCGCAAAGGTCGCGGAACTGCCAGATCATTTCCGCCCGTTGCTGGGTCGGGCCGATCGGATCATACAAGGCCACCAGGCTGCGACCACGGCGGGCGTACATCAGGAACGCTTCATCGTTGGGGTGAAACAGCAGCGCCTTGTCACCGGTCAGGGCGAGGCCGCCATCCGGTTGTGCGGAAGCCATCAGGATCTTTGCCGCGCGGTCCAGCTCATCGACTGTTGGCAGATGGATCACCGGGCGTGCGGTGCGCAGCAGCCAGGTCAGGGACACCACCACCAGCAACACCGCGGCGCCAAGCAGCGAACGCAAGCCACGCGGGGCATCGGCGTCGAGGGTGAACTGCCACCAGAGCTGATGGCTGTACGGGACGTCCTGATAGGCGAACAGCAACAGCCAGATCGATGCACCGAGTACGCACAGGCTCGCCACCAGGTACAGCGGCGAAAACGGCACCTCGGTCAGACGGCTGGGGCGATAGAACGAGCTGCGGAAAACGCCTAGCAAACTCGCCGTCAGCGTCAGCAAGCAGGCTTCTTCCCAATCGAAGCCTTTGAGCAACGAGAGCAGGGCGCCGACCAGCAACAAAATGGTGGTCAGCATCCAGGCGGCCGACAGTCGGCGGCGCAGCCCTTGAGCCAGCAGCAAGCAAAGCACGCCGATCAGGCTGGCACCGAAGTGCGAGGCGTCGACCAGTCGATGCGGGATCAGAAAACCGATGTGTTCCAGGCGTGTATCGATTTCCGGGGTAACGCCGGAGAACAGCAGCACCACGCCGGACAGAAAGACCAGCACCGCCAGAATCGGCGCGGCCAGGCCGGACGCAACTCTTAAGGACTGACGCGATTGAAACAGGCGCTGCCCTTCGTTGATCAGCAGGAGTACGCAGGCCACCAGCAATGGCAGCACCACGTAGATCAGGCGATAGAGCAGCAGGGCGGCAGCGAGTGGCGCGGCGCCGAGTGTGTTGGAGAAGGCGGCCAGCAGGATTGCTTCGAACACCCCGACCCCGCCGGGAACGTGGCTTAGCACGCCCGCAGCCAAGGCCAGCAGGTACACCAGCAGGAATGCGCCGAAGGGCGGCGCTTCAGGCAGCAACAGATAAAGCACGGTGGCCGCGGCGGCCACGTCCAGCGCCGTGATGATCAGTTGCAGGAATGTCAGGCGTCGGCCCGGCAGGCGCACAGTGCGGCGTCCTACCTTGACCAGCAAATTGTCCGGGTAAGGCTGTTCTGGCAGGCGGCGACGGTAGATGCCGATGGCCAGTACGCTGAAGAGCAGCAAAACGGCTACGGCGATGGCACCCAGCAACGTCTCGGACAGACCCAGGGCGGCAGAAGCGCCAGGCAGATTGCTGAGGGTGGCGAGGGCGGCTAGTGGGGGCAGGGCGCAGCCGAGCGAAAGGCTGGCGAACAACGTCATGCGAGCGACTTCAGAAGCGCCGAGGCCGTGACGTGCATATAAACGATAGCGAACCGAACCCCCGGAGAGCATCGAAAGGCCGATGGCATTGCCGATGGCAAAAGCGGTGAACCCGCCCAGGGCCAGGATTCGCGGCGCCAGTGTCACGCCTGCATAGCGGCTGGCCGACCATTCATAGCCCAGCAGAATGATGAAACCGACCACCGTCGCGCCCAGCGCGCCCAATAATGCCGGTTTCGGAACATCGAGAATCGAATCGTGCAGAGCGTACAGATCGAGTTCGCTCAGCAGGTGGCGGCAGGCAATCAGCGCGATAGCGAACAACAGCAAAGTGACTGCCAGGCCGATGGGCTGGCGGTATTTGCTGATTCGATCAAGCAAGCGCAGACGCTCGGCCTTGATCGGTTGTGTCGCTGTGACGGTGTCTTGTGAATCAGACGAGTTGGCGCGCATCAATCACCTCTTGGATTGTGCGCGACAGGATGGGGGTATCCAGCCAAGTTACCAATCCCTGTAGAAAAAAATAATCACAAATATTAACGCCTCTCACCGACCATCGACGAGGGTGCGTCATCAGTCGTAGAGGGTTCTGTCTGCCGCGCTGGGGGATCCCGAACGGCTCGCTTCACAGTGGCAGATCATTGTTGCGAAAGGACTTTTTCAACAGATACAAAAAAGGCCACTCTTTCGAGTAGCCTTTTTTGATGTTTGGTTGCGGGAGCCGGATTTGA
>NZ_JBYTAJ010000047.1:18309-37802 GCF_058788075.1 Pseudomonas sp. FW305-20
AACCGACGACCTTCGGGTTATGAGCCCGACGAGCTACCAGACTGCTCCATCCCGCGTCTGTGTGGCGGCATTCTACAGGCGAATGCCGGCGTGTCTATCTTTAATCCTGAATCGGGTCAAATAAGCGTAAATGAGCGGCGAACGGTCGTGGGGGAGCGTTAAGTTGCGGAATCAGAACGATTTCTCAAACCTGCAGCGTCAGCCGTTACCGCTCGTTCTATCTTGGTTTTACAAAAGAGACGCGCACAAAAAAGGCCACTCTTTCGAGTAGCCTTTTTTGATGTTTGGTTGCGGGAGCCGGATTTGAACCGACGACCTTCGGGTTATGAGCCCGACGAGCTACCAGACTGCTCCATCCCGCGTCTGTGTGGCGGCATTCTACAGAGGATCGGCAGGCTGTCAACCTTCAGTCTAGAGAAAACCTCTTCCTGTTCAATCGCTTAGCTTGAAAACAGGACGGGGTAATTGGCTGTAAGGTCGGTATGGCAAGGCTTTCAGCTCTATCGGTTGAAGCTTGGCGATTGAGAAAATAAATTCATCGACGCTTTTCCTACAGCTGGAAAAGAACATTCAGACTACTGGTGCTATATACAGGTGCCAGTGAGATACTGCCGATCTGACTCGCCAATACTCTGTTTCTTCACCATGAACACTGCTTTTATATGACGCAGCGAAAAATCATCCACGTCGATTGTGACTGCTTCTACGCCGCCATCGAGATGCGGGACGACCCGCGCCTGGCCGGAAAGCCTCTGGCGGTGGGCGGTTCTGCGGATCGACGTGGCGTGATCGCCACTTGCAATTATGAGGCGCGGGCTTATGGGGTGCGCTCGGCCATGTCGTCCGGGCATGCCTTGAAGCTGTGCCCGGACCTGACCATCGTCAAGCCACGCATGGACGCCTATAGAGAAGCCTCTAAGGAAATACACACGATCTTTCGCGATTACACCGACTTGATCGAGCCGCTTTCCCTGGATGAGGCTTACCTCGACGTGTCTGACAGTGCGCATTTCGGTGGTAGCGCCACACGGATCGCCCAGGACATTCGTCGTCGCGTCTCTAATCAATTGCACATCACCGTTTCGGCGGGTGTTGCGCCGAACAAGTTTCTGGCCAAGATCGCCAGCGACTGGAAGAAGCCCAACGGCTTGTTCGTCATTACGCCGGATCAGGTCGAGGATTTTGTCAGTGGTTTGCCGGTGAGCAAGCTGCACGGCGTTGGCAAAGTGACCGCAGACAAATTAGGCCGGCTTGGTATCGTCGACTGCTCCCATCTGCGTGAATGGGACAAGTTGGCGCTAGTGCGCGAATTCGGCAGCTTCGGTGAGCGACTCTGGAGCCTGGCCCGTGGGATCGATGACCGGTTGGTGCACAACGACAGTCGTCGGCAGTCAATCAGTGTCGAAAACACCTACGACGTGGATTTGCCGGATCTGGTGAGCTGCCTCGATAAATTACCCGAATTACTGGAAACCCTGGCCGGCCGCATGGCGCGAATCGACAGCAGCTATCGGCCGGGCAAGCCGTTCGTCAAAGTGAAATTCCATGACTTCACCCAGACCACTCTGGAGCAGGCCGGGGCAGGGCGGGATTTGGGCAGCTATCAGTTGTTGCTGACCCAGGCGTTCAATCGCGGCGGGAAACCGGTGCGGTTGCTGGGGATTGGGGTGCGGCTGGAGGATTTGCGAGGCGGTTTTGAACAGATGGAGTTGTTTGAACGGTAGGTTTTGCAATGAATATGAGGGCCTCATCGCGAGCAGGTTCGCTCCCACAGGGACGATGCAGTACCTGTGGGAGCGAGCCTGCTCGCGATGCTTTTAGATCTTAATTCGGTCCCGGATCCGCTACCAGTCGCCCGGCATCCTTGGTCAACGACTTGAGGAATTCGGTCTGCAATTCAGGATCGTTGCGCGTCAGTTCGATCAGGCTTTGTTCCAGTTCGGTGGCTTCTTCTTCCAGCCCCAGTTCCGACAAACGTTTGACCCTGTGTACCCACTGGCTCACTTCGTCATCTTCGAGGTCGTCGTAAATCAGCCCGTGAGCTTCGAGCAACTTGCCGCGCAAGGAGCTACTGACCGCCAGGGCCGAATTGGTGTGCACGTCGTCCTGTGCATCCTGGACACTGATCAGCAACCGGCTCAAATGATTGATGTCGTGTTCGGCAAACGGGCTGTCCAGCAGGTTCACGCGCAATACACCGTTTTTGTCGGTGCTCATCTCGAACGTTTCCTTGCCGGCCTTGACCTCAACCGGACGCTCGCTCCATGGCAGGCTCGAGTATTCGGTGCGCTTGTCGAGCTGGACCTCGTCGATTCCCGCCAGGTTCTGTTGCGCGCGACCATGAGACTGTACGTTCATGAACGGGTTGAGCCCGGCGAAACCGTAGCTCAACCAGTCTTTCGTCACGCTGTCCGGCAGGTTGCCGAGGGCGAACACGTTGACCACGTTCGCACCGACACCGGCCACCACGGCCACCGCACCCAGCGGGATCTCGTAAGCCTCCCGCCAGGGTTGGTACGGCGTGTAGCGGTCGTAGTGGCGTGTGACTTCGAATTCGGTGACTTCGAAAGTCTTCTGCTCGTGGATCTTCACCCGACGTTGCGGCAACTCAAGCACCTTTGGCTCGCCGACATCAATCTGCAGGCTGTGATCGAGCAATTTACGCTCGACACGTTCCTCGTGCTCGCTGCGTTGTGACATTTGATTGGCACAGCCGCTGACCAGCAGGGCGCCGCACAGGGCGGCACCACCGAGGCCTAAGGTGTTTCGCTTGAACATGACTTCTCTATCTGGTGTCAGCGGCGGATGCGGGACTGAAGGAAGGACAGCACGTCTGCCACCGGCAGCGCTTGCGCTTCGGGCTCGGTGCGGCTCTTGTATTCAAGATTGCCTTCGGCGAGGCCGCGGTCACTGACCACGATCCGGTGAGGAATGCCGATCAGCTCCATGTCCGCGAACTTGATGCCCGGGCTGGTTTTCTTGTCGCGATCGTCCAGCAGTACTTCGAAGCCGGCGGCAGTCAATTGTGCATACAGCTTGTCGGTGGCTTCGCGAACCTGTTCGGTTTCATAGCGCAGCGGTACCAGCGCGACCTGGAACGGGGCCAGCGTGTCACTCCAGATGATCCCGTTGGCGTCGTTGTTCTGCTCGATGGCCGCAGCCACCACGCGGGAAACGCCGATGCCGTAGCAACCCATTTCCAGGGTGACCGGCTTGCCATTTTCGCCCAGCACTTCGCACTTCATCGCTTTGCTGTACTTGTTGCCCAGCTGGAAGATGTGCCCGACTTCGATGCCGCGTTTGATTTCCAGGGTGCCCTTGCCATCCGGGCTTGGGTCGCCAGCGACCACGTTGCGCAGGTCGGCAACGGTCGGAACTGGCAGATCACGCTCCCAGTTCACGCCGAAGTAGTGCTTGTCATCAATGTTGGCACCGATGCCGAAGTCGCTCATCAGCTCGACGGAGCGGTCGATGATGATTGGCAGCGGCAGGTTCAACGGACCGAGGGAACCGGCGCCGGCGCCAATGGCGTCACGCAGTTCGGCTTCGGAGGCCATGACCAGTGGGCTGGCAACGCCAGGCTGGTTGCCGGCCTTGATTTCGTTCAGTTCGTGGTCGCCACGGATGATCAGGGCAATCAGCTTGCCTTTCTCTTCAGCGTGAACCACCAGGGTCTTGATGGTCTTTTCAATCGGCAGGTTGAAGCCTTCGACCAGTTGCGCGATGGTCTTGCAGTTCGGCGTGTCGACCAGGCGCAGCTCTTCGGCAGGCGCGGCGCGGGAAGTCTCGCGTGGCACGGCTTCGGCTTTCTCGATGTTCGCCGCGTAGTCGGAACCGTTGCTGAAGACGATATCGTCTTCGCCGGATTCGGCCAGCACGTGGAATTCGTGGGAGCCGGCACCGCCGATCGAGCCGTTGTCGGCTTCAACCGGGCGGAATTTCAGGCCCAGGCGGGTGAACACGTTGCAATACGCCTGGTGCATGCGGTCGTAGGTGATCTGCAGCGATGGCTGGTCAGCGTGGAAGGAGTAGGCGTCCTTCATGATGAATTCGCGGCCGCGCATCAAACCGAAGCGTGGGCGGATTTCGTCACGGAATTTGGTCTGGATCTGGTACAGGTTGATCGGCAGCTGTTTGTAGCTGCTCAACTCGTTGCGCATCAGGTCAGTGATGACTTCTTCGTGAGTCGGGCCGGCGCAGAAATCGCGACCATGGCGATCCTTGAAGCGCAACAATTCAGGGCCGTACTCTTCCCAGCGACCGGATTCTTGCCACAGCTCAGCCGGTTGGGTGCTCGGCATCAACACTTCGAGAGAGCCCGCGGCGTTCATTTCTTCACGAACGATGGCTTCGACCTTGCGCATTACTCGCAAGCCCATCGGCAGCCAGGTGTACAGGCCCGAGGCGAGTTTGCGGATCATGCCGGCGCGCAGCATCAGCTGATGGCTGATCACGACCGCATCGGAAGGCGTTTCTTTCTGTGTGGCGAGCAAAAATTGACTGGTGCGCATGGTTGGCCGTTGTCGGTTGCTGATGACGAGAAATGACGGGCATTGTACGGGCGAGATCCGCTGGCGTACAGGCGTGCGGTCGGCTGTGTGGCAGGAGGGCGAGAATCACTCAGCCCTCGGTGATGCTTCCTACGTATAGAGCCTACGACTCTTCCGCCACCTGAGTCGGAATCGGTTCCGGCGTGGGGGTCGGGCCTTCACGGCGGCTCTCCTGGAACCAGTGCAGGGCAATCAGCAATAGTGTCGGAACGCCGAGCAGGGCGGTGATCAGGAAAAAATCGTGATAACCGAATTTCTCCACCATGACCCCCGAGTAGCCGCCGATCAGGCGTGGCAGCAAGAGCATGATCGAGCTGAGCAGGGCGTACTGGGTCGCGGAGAACTTCAGGTTGGTCAGGCTCGACAGGTAGGCGACAAACGCTGAGGTCGCCAGGCCCGAGCTGAAGTTATCCAGGGAAATGGTGGCGATCAGCATGTTCAGGTTGGCGCCCATGTCGGCGAGCATCAGGAACAGCAGGTTGGTGCCGGCTGATGCAATGCCGCCGATGAGCAGAATCGGCAAGATACCGAAGCGCACAATCAGCAGGCCGCCCATGCCGGCACCGACCAGCGTCATGATCAGGCCAAAGATCTTGCTGACGCTGGCAATCTGGTCCTTGGTGAAGCCCTGGTCGATGTAGAACACATTCGCCATCACGCCCATGACCGTATCGGACATCCGATAGGTGGCGATTAGTCCAAGCAACAGGAACGCTTGCCAGCGGTAGCGCAGAATGAAGTCGTTGATCGGCGTCAGCACCGGCGCCAGGCCACGGCGGCCAATGGCCGACAGGCACATGGCGGTGAGCGTGGTGTAGAGGATCGCCCGCAGGAATGCGCGGTCTTCGAGCAGCAGGTCGAGCACGCTCACACCGTCGAACAGCACGCTGGCGAAATCGGTGTTGTACAACTGAGTGAACATGGCCGGCACGGAAACCAACAGCACGATCAGCACAAACACCGATGCCAGTTGATGCACAAAGCTGTAGCGCCCGGCCTGAAGCTGGGTGCGCAGCGGCACCGGCGGTTCGCGCATGAAAAAGGACGTGAGCAGTGCCGGAACCATCAAGGCACCGAACAGGATGTAGGTGCCGGCCCATGCCGAATGCTTATAGTTGAAACCGGTAGAGCCGAAGCCTTCAGCGAAGAACAGGGCGCCAGCGGTGGCCAGCAGCGCGGCGATCCGATAACCGGACATGTAACTGGCGGCGAGGGCGGCCTGACGAGTGTCGTCGGCGATTTCCAGGCGATAGGCGTCGACCGCGATGTCTTGCGTCGCCGAAGCGAAGGCGACAACTACAGCAATAGCGATCAGCCACGACAAATGCTTTTGCGGGTCGCAGAAACCCATCCCGATCAGGCCGAGAATGACCAGTGCCTGTGAAAGTACCAGCCAGGAACGTCGGCGACCGAGCTTGCCGAGCAATGGCAGGCGCCATTGGTCGAGCAGCGGTGACCAGACCCATTTAAAGGCGTAGGCCAGGCCGATGAGGCTTGCATAGCCAATGGTTTCGCGAGCCACACCGGCTTCACGCAGCCAGACTGAAAGTGTCGAAAACACCAGCATGTAGGGCAGGCCGGCGGCGAAACCAAGCAGCAACAGTACAAGCGTCGAAGGGCTGGCATAGGCGGCGAGCGCGGCGCGCCAGGTTTTACGGGGCATGGGCTGGAGTCTGCCTCAAGAAATACGGAAACAAAGCGCGCACTCTAACCGCTGTGCTCTACCGGGCGCCAGCCATGGCGCTGAATATCAACACGATTGTTCAGGATACTGATGCCCTCCATGCGCAAACGCGCGCGTTGTTCATCCCCCGAAGGGCTGCCGGCAGGCAAGCTGATACGTCCGCCGGCGCCGAGCACGCGGTGCCAGGGTAATTTGCTGTCGCCCGGCAGTTGGCTCAGCGTTCGCCCGACGAAGCGGGCGGCGCGACCCAGTCCCGCCAACTCGGCGAGCTGACCATAACTGACAACTTTGCCCTCGGGGACTTGCGCCAGAGTCAGGTACAACGCCGTGCGTCGGATTTGCGCCGGACTATCGGTAGCAGTGAGTGAGTCGGTCACATCGGCAGTTCCTGAAAAAAGTTCGCTTTACCGTCTGTAGAGTAAATCCTGGATCACCTATTGAGAAATGAACTCATTAGAAATAGTTGGGTCAGTCCTTGCTAGGGTCTTATTCGTATGGATAATGCCGACTTTTTTTCGCAAACTTGAGCCTGTATTTGCTTATGTTGTCCAGAACCCTGCTGTGCCTCGCTGTCGTCAGTGCCTCCACACCCTTGCTCGCCGATACTGTCTGGTTGAAGAACGGTGACAAGCTGAGCGGCAAGATCGTCGTTTTCGATGGCGGCAAGCTGTTGATCCAGACCGAATACGCCGGTGCCGTCCCGATCGACTGGAAGCAGGTCAAAACCCTGGAAAGCGATCAACAGTTGCTGGTCAAGCAGGACGCCTACAATGGTGAAAAAGCCAAGGCACTGCATGCGGCAGAAGACGGCAAGGTCACCCTGGCCAATGGTGACACTCCCAAGACGGTGGAACTGGCAAGCATTCAGCAGATTCTCAAGCCCAAGCCTGTCGTTGAGGATTTGGTGTGGAAGGGGCATGTCGATGCCGCGCTGGATTATCAGCGAGCCGAGAAAGACACCGACGATTACGATATCGACTTCAAGACCAGTGCGCGTCATGGCAGATGGCGACATACCGCTGAAGGCGAGTACAACCGCGAATTTCAGGATGACGTGGTCACTACCGACAACTGGCGCGGCGAATACTCGCTCGATCGCTTCCTGACCGAAAAATGGTTCTGGCAGGGGCGCGCAGTCTATAAACGTGACAAGGTCGAAGAGCTCTCTCGTCAGCGCACCGTCGGTACCGGTCCGGGTTACCAGTTCTGGGATAACGAACTGGGCGCATTCTCGCTAGGCTCGCTGCTCAACCGCACCGACTATGAGTTCAGCGATGGCAGCAAGGAAAACTTCTACTCCCTGGCGATGAAATGGGATTACAACCGCTACCTGATCGGCAAGCAGGTGGAATTCTTCACCAATGGCGAAGTGGGCAAGCCGTTGTCGGGCGTGGCAGATTACGCGCTCGATGCCGAGCTGGGCTTGCGCTACAAGGTGACTGAGTGGGCGTCGCTTAACCTGAAGGCCGAGCGAGATATCATCAGCGGCACCGACGATGCGGATTTGAACAAGACCCGCTACACCGCCGGGTTTGGCGTGACTTGGTAAGACGCAAAAAATCGCAGCCATGGGCTGCGATTTTTTTTGCCTGCAAAACAGACAGGCACAAAAAAGCCCCGCTTTGAGGGCGGGGCTTTTTACTAAAGCAAGTACAAGTTAGATAACTTGAACTTCTTCAGCTTGCATGCCTTTCTGACCGCGGGTAGCGATGAAAGAAACCTGTTGGCCTTCTTTCAGGCTTTTGAAGCCGTCGGATTGGATAGCTTTGAAGTGAACGAACAGGTCGTCACCGGATTGTGGAGTGATGAAGCCGAAGCCTTTTTCATCGTTGAACCACTTAACGGTACCAGTTTGGCGATTAGACATGGTGTAACTCCTTGAACAAAGATAACTGCGACGCAGGAAGAACCCTGGCCGAGACTGAGTGCAAAGAGCAGGAAAAATTCTTGTAGATGGTTGGATCGAAATTCAACATATCGTGTAGAGATTCTCAGTGACACAAGCAGCACAGTGGCGCCACCTTAACCCTTTTTCCGGAACGTGCCAATGCTTCCTGCAAAGGTTTCTCTGTTTTCGTGACTGACGGTCCGCCGGTTTACCCGCAAGGGCCGGAAATTACGGGGGTATCGGCAAAGTTTGTGCCTCGGACTTTGAACCCGAAGCGTGCGCCCGGTAAGATGCCGGACAGATTTTTTCCACCTCGCTATTCAGGACACCCGCCATGAGCATCAAATCGGACAAGTGGATTCGCCGCATGGCGCAAGAGCACGGCATGATCGAGCCCTTCGTAGAGCGCCAGATGCGCGGCGAAGGCGCCGACCGAGTGATTTCCTACGGCGTGTCGAGCTATGGCTACGACGTACGCTGCGCCGATGAATTCAAAGTGTTCACCAACATCAATTCGGCGACCGTTGATCCGAAGAACTTCGACGAGAAGAGCTTCGTCGACGTCAAGAGCGATGTCTGCATCATTCCGCCGAACTCCTTTGCCTTGGCACGCACCGTGGAATTCTTCCGTATTCCGCGCAATGTGCTGACGATCTGCCTGGGTAAAAGCACCTACGCGCGTTGCGGCATTATCGTCAACGTGACGCCGCTTGAGCCTGAGTGGGAAGGCCACGTGACCCTGGAATTCTCCAACACCACCACGCTGCCGGCAAAAATCTACGCCAACGAAGGTGTGGCTCAGATGCTGTTCTTCGAATCCGACGAAGAGTGCGAAGTGTCCTACAAGGACCGTGGCGGCAAGTATCAGGGCCAGCGCGGCGTCACCCTGCCGCGCACCTGATCCGTTCGTCTGGCAAATCGTGGGAATTCTTGAGCGGGTAGACACTCTATGGGGTGTACTGCCCGGTTCGCGCAACGCGGACGGGGCCATCGCTCAGGAGTGCTTTATGAAGATCGATCCGCGAATAAGTGCCGAACTGGCAAGGCTTGAGCCCAATCAGGTTGGCGTTTTGGCCTGGTCCTTGTTGGCACATCCACCTATCGACATGGCAGGGGGTATCCCCGGTCAGCCTGATCCCGATACCCCCAACGAACAACCCACCGAGCCCGGTGAGCCTACCTTGCCGGATGAGCCGCCTCCTGCGCCCGTTGCCTGATACCAAAACGCGTGTAGGAGCAAAGCTTGCTCGCGATGAACGCGACGCGGTCTATTAACGACCGAGTTATCGTTCATCGCGAGCAAGCTTTGCTCCTACGGGTGGTGGGGGTTACTTGAGGTTGCCGCTCAGGAACTGCTTCAACCGCTCACTCTTCGGATTGCCCAATACGTCTTCCGGTGTACCTTCTTCCTCCACCAACCCCTGGTGCAGGAACAGCACCTGATTCGAGACCTTGCGGGCGAAGCTCATTTCGTGGGTCACCATGATCATGGTTCGGCCTTCTTCGGCCAGGCCCTGGATCACCCTGAGCACCTCACCCACCAGTTCGGGATCGAGGGCCGAGGTGGGTTCGTCGAACAGCATCACTTCCGGCTCCATGGCGAGTGCCCGGGCAATCGCCACGCGTTGCTGCTGACCTCCGGAAAGAAACGCCGGGTATTGATCCGCCACGCGCGAGGCCAGGCCCACTTTGTCGAGATAGCGTCGGGCACGGTCTTCGGCTTCCTGCTTGCTGCACCCCAGCACCCGGCGCGGGGCCATGGTGATGTTTTCCAGCACCGTCATGTGGCTCCACAGGTTGAAGTGCTGGAACACCATGGCCAGGCGGGTGCGGATCCGTTGCAGTTCATTGGCATCGGCCACGTGCATACCGTGGCGATCCTTGATCATGCGGATGTTCTGGCCGTCCAGGCTCATGGCGCCGTCATTGGGCTGTTCGAGAAAGTTGATGCAGCGCAGGAAGGTACTTTTGCCCGAGCCGCTGGCGCCGATCAGGCTGATGACGTCGCCGGTGTTGGCCTTGAGCGAAACGCCTTTGAGTACTTGATGTTCGCCATAGCTTTTATGCAGGCCTTCAATGGTCAGTTTGTACATGGGGCATGCATCCTCAAGGCGAAAGTAGGTAGCCACTGCGATAGGCTTCGGTGCCCGCAATGTGGGCGATCACCATGCCAGCAGTGGCCATGCGCCGTAGCGAGCGGGCGTACATCAACCCGGCGACGGTGCAATGAACGGGGGTGACGCGGTCAAGGATCGGGTCGATGATTTCAGCGATCAGTTGCCCGGCTTCGAGGTATTCCCCGGGTAGCGCGGTGAACACCAGCAGCCCGCCGACCGGTGTCGCTACCGGTTCAACGCCGGCTAGCGGCGTAGCCGGGTAGGGCAGTTCAGGCAGCGAAGCAGGTTCGCCGGCAATGGCGCCGAAGTGAGTCAGGTAATTGATCAGCGCCTGGCAATCGAGGCTGGCCAGCGGGTGATTGACGTCACCCTGGCCGCGCAATTCGACGGTGACCGAAAAACTGCCCAGCGGAATATCGAAGTGTTCGCCGAAGCGTTCCTTCAACTGCCACCAGAGCAGGGTGAAACATTCATCGAACGACTGACCGCCGGAGTCGGTGGCCAGCAGGCTGGCTTCGGCACCGATATAACGCGCCAATGGCTCGACCTGCGGCCAGGCCTCGGGCGTGGTGTAAAGGTGCGCGACCGCTTCGAAATCGCAATGCAGGTCCAGCACCATGTCGGCATCGCAGGCTAGCCGTTGCAGAACCAGGCGCTGGGATTGCAGTTGCGTGCTGGCGGTCTGTCGGGCGAGGGCATTGCGCAGGCTGCTGCGAATCAGTTCGAGGTTGCGCTGCGGATCGTCGCCGAGCCGGCCTTCGATCTCGTTGCCGACGGCTTCGCTCAGGTCGACGAACCAGCGATTGAAGTTCTGCCCGCTTTCGAGGTCGTAACGGCCCAGCGGTACATCCATCAGTATTTGTTCGAGGCCAACCGGATTGGCCACCGGCACCAGCACGATTTCGCTGCGCAGACGGCCGGCGGCTTCGAGTTCCGCCAGACGTTGCTTGAGGTGCCAGGCAACCAGCATGCCGGGCATTTCGTCGGCATGCAGGGATGACTGGATGTAAATCTTGCCTTTGGCCGATGAGGGGCCGAAGTGAAAGCTGTGAATCTGTCGAGCGGTCCCCGGCAGCGGGGCCAGCAAGTCATGAATCTGGTGGCGCATGTCTCTTTATCCCTAAAGCGGGTCCTAGTGGGTCGGCCCGAGGAAGGCCAGCCATCGGCGTTCGGCGAGGCGGAACAGGCCGACCAGCGCAAAGGTAACGGTCAGGTAGATCAGCGCGGCGATGCCGAACGACTGGAAGGTCAGGAAGGTCGCCGAGTTGGCGTCCCGCGCGACTTTCAATACGTCCGGGATGGTCGCGGTGAATGCCACGGTGGTCGAGTGCAGCATCAAAATTACTTCGTTGCTGTAATAAGGCAACGAACGACGCAGGGCCGAAGGCATGATCACGTAGGCATAAAGCTTCCAGCCTGTCAGACCGTAAGCCTTGGCCGCTTCCACTTCACCATGCGCCATGCTGCGAATCGCCCCGGCGAAAATCTCCGTGGTGTAGGCACAGGTGTTCAGGGCGAAAGCCAGGATCGTGCAGTTCATCGCATCGCGAAAGAACGCATCAAGCACAGGTTGGGCGCGCACGGCAGCCAGACTGTAAATCCCGGTGTAGCAGATCAGCAGCTGAATATAGAGCGGCGTACCCCGGAACAGATAGGTGAAGAACTGAACCGGCCAGCGGATGTAGAAGTGCGGCGAAACCCGGGCGATGGACAGCGGGACCGACACCACGAAACCGATGAAGATCGACGCGCTGAGCAGCCACATGGTCATGGCCAGGCCGGTGATGTTGTAGCCGTCGGTATAAAGGAAAGGTTTCCAGTATTCCTGCAAGAGCTCGATCATCGTACGGCCTCCCGGGAACCGGCGGCGTAGCGGCGTTCGAGCCAGCGCAGGACGAAGTTGGAGGCACTGGTGATCACCAGATAAATCAGTGCTGCAAGCACCAGGAAGTAGAACAGTTGATAAGTGCTTTTGCCGGCATCCTGCGCCGCCTTGACCAGATCGGCCAGGCCGATGATAGAGACCAGGGCTGTGGCCTTGAGCATCACCATCCAGTTGTTACCGATACCCGGCAGGGCAAAACGCATCATCTGCGGGAACACCACGATCCAGAAACGCTGGCCGCGCTTGAGGCCATACGCGGTTGCCGCTTCGACCTGGCCCCGTGGGACCGCGAGAATCGCGCCACGGAAGGTTTCGGTGAAATACGCGCCATAAATGAAGCCCAGGGTGATAACCCCAGCGCTGAACGGGTTGATCTCGATGTATTCCCATTCCATGAAATCGGTAAACGACGTCAGCCAGGTTTGCAGGCTGTAGAAGATCAACAGCATCAGCACCAGGTCCGGCACACCGCGAATCAGTGTGGTGTAGAGCTGGGCCGGTATGCGCACCAGTTTGACTTTTGACAGCTTGGCGCTGGCGCCGAGCAAGCCGAGCAAAACGGCCACCAACAGCGACAACACCGACAATTTGATGGTCATCCAGGTGCCTTCCATCAGCAACGGGCCGAAGCCGTGGAGGCTGAAGGCGGAGAGCCCCAGGTTTTGTAATAGGTTTTCGAACATAAATCAGCAACCTGATCGGAAGAAAAAAGCGCCCATCGCAAGATGGGCGCCGGGCATCATTTGCCGCTGTACAGATTCAGATCGCCAAAGTGTTTCTTCTGAATGGTGGCGTAGGTGCCATCTTCGTGTAACGCTTTGATACCTTTATTCAAAAGGTCTTTGAGGTCTTTGTTACCTTTAGAGATACCGATAGCTGTTTTGGACGGCAGCAATTCGCTGTCGACCGGCTTGCTGACTTCGTAGCCTTCGCCTTTTGGCGACTTCAAAAAGCCCAGTTCAGCTTGCAGCATGTCCTGGATCGCCGCGTCGAGGCGACCGGAAGTCAGGTCCGAATACACCTGATCCTGGTTCTGATAGGCCTGGGTTTTCACCCCGGCCTTGTCCAGCACGGCTTTAGCGTAGGCTTCCTGAATGGTGCCTTGCTCATAGCCGACGGTCTTGCCCTTCAGCGAAGCGACGTCTGCGGTCAGGCCGGAACCTTTCTTGAACACGTAGGCGGTTGGGCCGGAGAACAGCTCGTCGGAGAAGTCGATGACTTTTTCGCGGGCCGGGGTGACGGTCATCGAAGAGATCACACCGTCGAATTTATTGGCCTTCAAGCCCGGAATCATGCCATCGAAATCACTTTCGACCCATTTGCACTTGACCTTCAGCTCGGCGCAGATCGCGTTACCCAGGTCGATGTCGAAACCTACCAGGTTACCGTCAGCCGCTTTTGACTCAAACGGAGCGTAGGAAGGATCAACGCCAAAACGCAATTCCTTGTATTCCTTGGCCAGCGCGGAACCGGCTGCCATGCACAACGCCAGTGCAGAAAGGGTCAGCAATGCTTTTTTCATTATTCAATCCCTAAAAACCAATATGAGCGCTTGTGGCGCAGAATTATTGTTACTGGAAAGCGTAAGACCCTATGAAAGTAGCAATTTCCGAACCAGAGTCCCGAACAAGTGTTTTAAAAGGTGATTCAAGAAATGGCAAGGAGGGATTTGTGCACGAAAACGGGCGGTGAGAATTTGATGCACCAACATCGATAGGATCACCACAAAACCCTGTGGGAGCGAGCCTGCTCGCGATGAGGGAGTGTCAGTCGAAAAATTGTTAACTGACACACCGCTATCGCGAGCAGGCTCGCTCCCACAAGGGGTCGGATCAGCTGAGTAAATCCTGCAACGTTCCCAAATTGTCCGCTTCCTCGACCGACTTATCCTGCCGCCAACGCAACATCCTCGGGAACCGCACCGCAATCCCGCTCTTGTGTCGCCTGGACAGGGCGATGCCCTCGAATCCCAGTTCAAACACCAGGCTCGGTGTGACACTGCTCACCGGCCCGAATTTCTCTACGGTGGTCTTGCGCACGATACTGTCGACCTGGCGCATTTCTTCGTCGGTCAGCCCCGAATACGCCTTGGCGAACGGCACCAGTGCGCGTTGGCTCGCGCCAGGCGGCCCGTCCCACACGGCGAAGGTGTAATCGCTGTAGAGACTGGCGCGGCGACCATGGCCGCGTTGCGCATAAATCAGCACCGCGTCGACGCTGAAGGGGTCGACTTTCCATTTCCACCAGACGCCCATGTCCTTGGTCCGCCCGACGCCATACAGCGCATCCCGGGCCTTGAGCATCATGCCTTCGACACCAAGCTTGCGGGAGGCTTGCCGCTGTCGGGCGAGGTCGAACCAGTCTTCTCCGGTGAGCAAGGGGGAAAGGAGTAACACCGGGTTGTTGCCGCTGGCGACGACATGTTCCAGTTGTGTGCGACGCCGGGACTGAGGCTGGTTGCGCCAGTCTACACCCTGCCACTCCAGCAAGTCGTAGGCGAGGATCACCACCGGCACTTCTTCGAGGATTTTTTTGTCCAGGGTTTTACGACCGATCCGCTGTTGCAGCAGCGCGAAAGGCTTTACCGCGGGTGCAGCCGGGGAATAGTTGAAGGCGTCCTCGGTGGTGATTTGGTCGGTTTTCCAGGCGACGATTTCACCGTCGATTACCGTGCCGTCGGGCAAGCAGTGAACCAGGCTATCGAGTTCGGGGAAGCGCTCGGTGACCAGCTCTTCACCTCGCGACCAGATCCACAGTCGCCCGTCGCGTTTGACCACCTGGGCGCGAATGCCATCCCACTTCCATTCCACTTGCCAATCGCTGGCCGGGCCGAGCAGGGCTTCGAATTGTTCAACGGGTTGTGATAGCGCGTGAGCGAGGAAAAACGGGTAGGGCTGACCGCCCCGTTGGGCATGTTCGGCAGACGATTCGGCAGCGATCAACTTCAAATAACCGGACGCGCTCGGGCGGTTGGACAGGTCGGTGTAACCCACCAGACGTTGGGCGACGCGTTTGCTGTCGAGCCCGGCCATGGCCGCCAAGGCGCGGGTGACCAGTAACTTGGAAACGCCGACACGGAAACTGCCGGTGATCAGTTTGATGCAGAGCATCAGGCTCTGGCGGTCCAGTTGCGACCACAAGGCCGGCAGTCGCTCGGCGAGGACTTGCGGGGTTTCACCGCGTAGCGGCAGCAGTTTGTGTTCAATCCAGACCGCTAATCCATCGTTGGAACTGTGAAGCGCTCCGGGCATTACCAGCGAAATGGTTTCCGCCAGATCACCGACCGCTTGATAACTTTCTTCGAACAGCCACGGCGAAAGGCCGGAGATTTCCACCGCCAACTCTCGCAGGATGCGTACCGGCACCAGTTGCCGAGGACGCCCGCCGGACAAAAAGTAAACAGCCCATGCGGCATCTTCCGGCGCGGCTTCGGCGAAGTAGTGTTGCATCGCCGCCAGTTTGGCGTTGCTCGAGGTGGTGGCATCGAGTTCGGCATACAAATCGGCGAAGGCCTTCATGGCAGCACCTCGGCGCTCTCGGGTTCGAAGGCTGCGTTTTCGTCCTCATCGTCGCCGTACTCGGTGCTGAAGCTCATGGCATCAAGACCTTGTTCGCGCAGATAGCGCACCAGTACCCCAACCGAACCGTGGGTCACTCTCACGCGCTCGGCACCGGTCTGTTCGATGGCCCAGAGCAGGCCCGGCCAGTCGGCGTGGTCAGACAGTACGAAGCCACGATCCACACCACGTCGCCGCCGAGTGCCGCGCAAACGCATCCAGCCGCTGGCAAAACCATCGCTGTAGTCGCCGAAGCGCCGCATCCAGGTGCTGCCGCCAGCCGAAGGCGGGGCCAGGACCAGCGCCTTGCGCATCAGGGGGTCGCTCTTTTGTACTTCGCCGGCATGGATCGTGGGCGGTAAGTAAATGCCACCTGCGCGATAAACCTGATTGAGCGGTTCCACGGCACCATGCACCAGAATGGGGCCGAGGCTGGCGTCGATGCCGTGGAGAATTCGCTGCGCCTTGCCGAACGCATAGCAGAACAGCACGCTGGTTTTGTCGTCGGCGGCGTTGGCTTGCCACCACTGATTGATCTCGGCAAAAACCTGCGTCTGGGGTTGCCAGCGATAAATCGGCAGACCGAAGGTCGATTCAGTGATGAAGGTATTGCAGCGCACGGGCTCGAACGGCGCGCAAGTGCCGTCGGGTTCGACCTTGTAGTCGCCCGAGGCGACCCAGACTTCGCCGCGATATTCCAGGCGCACCTGTGCCGAGCCGAGGACATGCCCGGCGGGGTGAAAACTCAAAGTGACGCCATGGTGGGTCAGGGGTTGACCGTAAGGCAGGGTTTGCAGGTTGATGCCCTGGCCCAGTCGCGCCCGCAAAATCCCTTCGCCGGGAGCGGCCGCCAGATAATGCCGGTTGCCGATGCGGGCATGGTCGCCGTGAGCGTGGGTGATGACTGAACGTTCGACCGGACGCCACGGGTCGATGTAGAAATCCCCGACCGGGCAGTACAAACCTTCAGGACGCGCGATAACAAGATCCATGTTGTTACCAGAATGAATAGGCCTGTTAGCTAGGAGGTTTGCGCGAGACGAGAAGTTCTATTTTTTTTTCGGGAATTCAAGATCGTTCCCACGCTCTGCGTGGGAACGCCTCAAGGGACGCTCCGCGTCCAGTGACGCGGAGCGTCCCTGGCTGCATTCCCACGCGGAGCGTGGGAACGATCAAGCGGTCAGGTGGAGGCGGGGTTACTTGCCAGGTGTCAGGGTCAACCGCTTGTTGCCGTACACCTTGTCAAAGTTCTGCGGCTGCATCGGCAAGCTCATGTATTGCCCTTTCAGCCACGGATCAATGCTGTCGAGGTAGTTGTGGCTCGCCGGATTACCGGATTGCCCGGTTCCGTTCTGCCCCATCAGCGGTTCCGCCTGGCTGAAGTCGACGATAAAGCGCATGGCGGGCGCCAGGGTGGTGGTGAAATCCTGGCCCCAGGCGAATGCTGCGGTATTCAGTGTGGTGTGGTCGCCACCGGCCGCCAGTGGCCCGCGCACCGTCTGGCCGCTGGCGTTTTTCCATTCGTAGCGGTGCAGTTTGCCCCATTGCCAGGTTTTGTGGTCGCCGCCCAACTGACTGTCGCCCGCGCTGATCGCGGCCGCCAGGCTGCGGGCGAGGATCGCCGGTTTGTCTTCTTTTTGCGGTGTGCGAGCGTCATCCCAGAACGGACTGTCCTCACGCCCCAGCAGGTGATCGGCCTGGGCCGCATAGGACAACTTGCCGTTGGCGATAAAGGCTTTCCACGCCGGGCTGCTTTCCGGGCCCAGTTCGTCGAGGAAGATTTGCTGGGTACTTTGCTGCAGGAACAACTCATAAATAGCTGCATCAGCGGAGGTCGGGCTGAGTTTGCCGTCGAAGGCCATCAGGCGGGTGTACGCCTCGCGAGCCTTGCCACGGTCCGCCTCAGGCAACGCTTCAATGGCCTGCTTGAGTGGTTTGGCCATGCCCGGTGCTTCGAACATTTTCTTCAGCTTGGCCGCGAAAGTGGTGGTCTGGTCGTACTGCATGGCGATCAGGCTGCGTGTGTCATGTTTGCCCACGCCCGCCAGTTCGGCCAGGCGTTCGCCACGCTCCGGCGCCGACCAGGAGTTGGACAGTTGCATGCCGTAGCCATGCGGAATGACTCGCTGGTTGGCGGTGCCGAGCCAGCCTTGGGCCGGATCCTGGTCATAGGGATGGAGCATCGGGTCGGCGTAACCATCCCAATCGTAACGACCTTCCCAGCCCGGCGACGGCAGCAGGCCTTCGCCTTCGCGACGGTTCGGGAAGCGCCCGGTGACTTGCCAACCGATGTTGCTGGCGTCGGCAAATACCAGGTTCAGCGCGATGGCGCGGATTTCGCGGCTGGCGTCCGAGGCTTTCTCGACGGTCTGGGCGCGGGACAGGTCGAAAAACGCGTCCAGGGTCTTGTCATCGGTGAAGTTCGGCGTCTGCAAGGCCAGGCCGAAACCGTTGGCCAGCGTCGTGCCTTGGGCGCTATTGAGCAGCGGGCCATGGCGGGTTTCGTACACCACTTCGCGAATCGGCCGCTGGCCTTTGACGAAGTAGGTTTCGTTGCGCACGATCGCCGGTTGCCATTTGCCACCCACCTCGTAGGAAAGTCCGTTGCCCTGGCGTTTGATTTTTTCCAGGAACAGGTCCTGGTTGTCGCCCATGACAGTGGTCATGCTCCACGCCACTTTGCCGTTGAAACCGCCGAGGACCATCGGCAAACCGGCAACGGTTACGCCAGATGCCTGATACTTGGGCGCGCGGATCTGCACGTAATTGAACAACGACGGCACGCCCAAGGGGCCATGGCTATCGCTGGCCAGCAGGCTTTTGCCGCTGCGGCTGCGTTGCGGGCCGATCGCCCAGTTGTTCGATGAGGTGGCGCCCAGCAGATTCAGATCGGACAGTTGGCTCGTGGCTTTGCTGATCTCGGCCAGCCCCGGGATTTGCCCGTTGAGCTTGATGCCCTGAAGTTTTTCAGCTTCGGCCAGCGGCAGTTTTTCATCGGGGGCGGACGGGGTCAGCCACGGGAGTTTGTCGTTGCTGACGGTCTGGGCCAGCATCAGCGAGGAGATTTCTTCCGGCAGGTTGGCCGATTGACTGAAATTCAGCAGGCAGAAAATCAGCGCCGAGTCTTCCGGCTTCCAGTATTCAGGCTTGTAGCCGGTGGCCGCGAGGTCCGCCGGCAGCTTGTCGCGATAACGGAACAGGTAGGCGTTGACGCCGCGTGCATAGACTTCGAAGAAGCGTTTGAGGCGCGGCGAAGACGCCTTGTACAGCTCGCCGGCGCTTTTCTTCAGATTGACGGCACGCATGTAGCGGTCAGCGTCGAGCAGGTCCGAACCGGACATCTCCGACAAACGACCCTGAGCCAACAGGCGCAACGTGACCATTTGCGTGATGCGGTCGGTGGCGTGGACATAACCGAGGGCGAACAGCGCGTCGTGGAAGGTGTTGCTTTCGATCAGCGGCATGCCCATGGCATTGCGGCGTACCGAAACGTTCTGCGCCAGGCCCTTGAGCGGTTGCACGCCGATGGTCGGCGGGAGGGTGTTCTGGGTGTTCCAGGTCTGACAACCGGTCAGGCTCAAAACACCGGCCACTGCTGCGGCAACGCCGAACCGGGGAAGAAAAAGTGTAAGGGCTGGCGAGGCCATGGCAAAGCTCCTGCGGGGGGTAGCGTCAGTAAAGGCGCTACGTTAGTGAGCAGGAGGTGGCCGCGCAAGCGGCGGCGGGGTTATTTCTTCGGTGATCGTTCCCACGCTCTGCGTGGGAATGCCTCAACGGACGCTCCGCGTTCGGCTCTTGATGGGACGCGGAGC
>NZ_JBYTAJ010000048.1:0-31233 GCF_058788075.1 Pseudomonas sp. FW305-20
AAGCACCCACACGAATTGCTTGATTCAGTTGTTAAAGAGCGGTTGGTTAAGATCTTTCGTCTCAACCGAGGCGCGCACTGTACAGCACACATCCTCAAGTAGCAACCTTAAAAGCTCATGATTTTTCAATAAAATCAATTACTTACGACTAAAAGCAACATCAAGCTGCTCGTTAGCGGGAGGCGAATAATACAGGATTAAATTACTCGGTCAACCCCCACCCAAATTTTTTATCAAATAGCTCGAGGCGTCGTCATGACAACATCCAAGGCATGGCGCCAGCGTTCAGGCATCCTCCCTATCCAGATCCAGAACAACCATTCAAGAGCATCTAAATAGAACAGCACCGCTCCCCGACAACCGCAATTGGTCAGAGCGAACTCATCTGCGCATTCATACCCCTACTTGATATGACTGAACGATCATGAAAAAGCCCCGCCAGATATTAATCTGCGCGGGGCTTTTTATGTTCAAGCAATCCGTGCGCCCTTTTCCTGCCCCAATCAGGGTCTAGCGGAAGGGATCATGAATGCCTGGAGACTTTCAATTATTGGTGTCCCAGGGCAGGTTCGAACTGCCAACCTTCCCCTTAGGAGGGGGATGCTCTATCCAATTGAGCTACTGAGACACAGATCGACCAGCACGGCGTGATGGACGGCGTGCATGTTAACGGGCAAGCCTGCTTTTGTCATGTCGTCCATTGGGCTTTTTAAGTGTAGGCAGGCGCCTTCCAAGAACGTGGCTTTATTTACCGTGCAAATTGCATCACTGCTAAAGGCCATCATTGCAAAATGCAATGCATCGGCCCTGGAGAAATTCTTTAAATCCTTGTTTTTAAAGAATTTAATTACCATTAGACTGTTGGCATGCGGGCTGCTTTAACCGTTCCTAGAAGAACAATGGAGGCCCGCCTCATGAACAGCACCCTTTTACTCTCGAACGCAATCGCTCTGGCGATTCTGCTGGGCTTTCATTTTGCCCCCGAAAGCGGTGGCGAGCCGGTTGCTCAACGCATACCTCATTACCTTCAGGTGCAAAGAACACCTCAATTGGCGGCAATGAGCGATCAGCGCAGCTTTATTAGCCAAGACGTGCGCCAGGAAGACATTCTGCTACCGGCTAAATCTTCAGAACGTTTGGTATTTTGAATCACCCCATCGGGAGCATCGCATGTCCAAATCAGCCGCAGGTTTTTTCATCCTCGCCTTACTGAGCGGCATTCTTCATCTGTCAGTGGTCCAGGATACAGTCGTCACCCTGCCTCTGATCGCCTGCGGCGTGTTCGGCGCCCTGTTTGTACTGGCGCTGATTGCCGGGCGCAAAATCAAGTTCGATCCGGTACTGCGTTGACCCTCAACAGGTCCAGCAGATTAACAACAGTAGTGGACAACTTACCTGAATTGTCGAGTCGATGGATCTGCGTGTAGCCGATTGAATCCTCTGCCGCAAATAACCCATTGCGATGCAGCCTCGCTTCAATTTCAGCAAAACTTTCGCGACCACGGCGCAGCAGACGCTCTCGCAAGACTTCATCCTTGACCGTCAAAAGAATCGGCAATAGCGTTGGATACCGATGCAGCGCCTCAATCAAATGGCCGCGCGAACCGTTGACCAAGACATTCCGACCACCATTGAGCCATTGATCTATTTCAATCGGAACACCATACTCCAGGCCATTGGCGCTCCAGCACAATGCGAATTCGCCCTCGACCCGGCGTTTCTCGAACTCTTCCCGGGAAACGCCAATTGCATCCTCGCCAACTGATTCGGCCGACCGCGTGATGACCCGACGGACCACTTCACAACTGAGCATCTGCAACGGCTTTCGAGCGGCTTCGATAAGGCTGTCCTTGCCGGACCCAGACGGTCCCATCAAGTAAATCAGCCTGCCATCCATCTTGAAATCACCTCCCACTGCATGTCTTCCCCTAGTAAATCGGCCAATTGCCACTATCCTGTACAAGTAAGGAACACTGATCGAATCTGCACAGCATGCACCTTCAGGCATCTCAGAACATCACCTGTCGGGCAAGAGGAGGCGGTCAGTAATACGGACCACGGCAATCTTTTCAAACCAGTCCGCATTTCTGATGATTGGTGCTGGCATAACGCCTTTATCCAGTTCAATATTTGTCACAGAATTGACGCCAACGAACTGGCTACTTTGAGGCATGATGCGAGCCTCTATCAATTCAGGTTGAACATTTGGCCAGAGCGCTTGTCCTATGAGACATCCTGCGGCCAATCCCGAGAACCGCTCCCCTGAACTAACCGGTTAAATATATGCGCCCATTGAAACAGGCAATTTATTCCAGCCGTACGGCTGACAAGTTCGTCGTACGTCTGCCAGACGGAATGCGTGAACGCATTGCCGAGGTGGCTCGCAATCATCATCGCAGCATGAACTCCGAAATCATCGCGCGCCTCGAACAGAGCCTTATTCAGGAAGGCGCGCTGGGCGAAGAATTGAGCATGCGCCTGGACAGCCCGGAACTGTCACTGCACGAACGCGAACTGCTGCAACGCTTCCGTCAACTCTCCCACCGTCAGCAGAACGCCCTTGTTTCGCTGATTGCGCATGATGCCGAAATGGCCGCAGACGCTTCCTGATCTCACCCGAAAGTTCAAGCCAGCTTAATCGCTGGCTTTTTTTTGCCTGAAATTCGAGCGTAAAAAAACCCGCCGATTGATTGGCAGGTTTTTTATGTTCGATAAATCAGAGCAGGAAGATCGTCGCCAACCCGAGAAAGATGAAGAACCCGCCACTGTCCGTCATGGCAGTGATCATCACACTGGCACCCATCGCAGGATCGCGCCCAAGCCGCGCCAGGGTCATGGGAATCAAAACTCCCATCAACGCCGCAAGCAACAGGTTAAGCGTCATGGCAGCTGTCATCACCACCCCCAGTGACCAACTGCCATACAGCAGATAGGCGACGACACCGATCACACCACCCCAGACCAGGCCATTGATCAGACCTACCGCCAATTCCTTGCGCATCAGACGCGAAGTATTACCGGTGCTGACCTGATCCAGCGCCATCGCCCGAACGATCATGGTGATCGTCTGGTTACCCGAGTTGCCACCGATACCCGCCACGATCGGCATCAGTGCCGCCAACGCCACCAACTTCTCGATGGAGCCTTCGAAAAGGCCGATCACCCGGGATGCGATGAATGCGGTGATCAGGTTAACTGCCAGCCAGGCCCAACGGTTACGCAGGGATTTCCAGACTGACGCAAAAATATCTTCCTCTTCGCGCAGACCCGCCATGTTGAGAACTTCGTTTTCGCTCTCTTCACGAATCAGGTCGACCATTTCATCGATGGTCAGACGGCCGATCAGCTTGCCGTTCTTGTCGACTACAGGCGCCGAGATCAAGTCGTAACGCTCGAACGCCTGAGCAGCGTCATAGGCGTCTTCGTCCGGGTGAAAACTCACCGGGTCACTGGCCATGACTTCAGAGACCTGCTTTTCCGGGTCGTTGACCAGCAAGCGCTTGATCGGCAATACGCCCTTGAGCACGCCGTCGTAATCGACCACAAACAGTTTGTCGGTGTGACCAGGCAACTCCTTGAGGCGCCGCAGGTAACGCAAAACTACTTCGAGGCTGACATCCTCACGGATCGTCACCATCTCGAAGTCCATCAATGCACCGACCTGCTCCTCGTCGTAAGACAACGCAGAGCGGACGCGCTCACGCTGCTGACCATCGAGGGTTTCCATCAGTTCGTGGACGACGTCTCGCGGCAGCTCGGAGGCCAGGTCAGCAAGTTCGTCGGCGTCCATGTCCTTGGCCGCAGCCAGGAGCTCGTGATCGTCCATGTCGGCGATCAGCGTTTCACGAACCGAATCGGATACTTCAAGCAGAATGTCGCCGTCGCGATCGGCCTTGACCAATTGCCAGAGCGTCAGACGATCGTCCAGCGGCAAGGCTTCAAGGATGTAGGCGACGTCGGCGGAGTGCAGATCATCGAGCTTGCGCTGCAACTCGACGAGGTTTTGCCGGTGAACCAGGTTCTCGACCCGGTCGTGATGCGGACCTTCCTGGCGGTGAGTCAGGTCTTCGACTACCCGCTGACGCTGCAGCAGCTCAACAACTTGAGCGAGGCGGTCCTGCAAGCTTTCCTGCGTTTTCTTTACTTCAACTTCAGACATAGGCGAACTCCACTCCCAGCAGCGGGGCACGCCGGAAGGATCAATCAGTCAATTCATGATTGGAAAAACGGGTTACTGAGTAACTACTGGGTAAGTCCATGGAGGTATTCCACAAGCCCCGGCGGGGCTGACGGGCGCAATGATACACCGCCCGACGGTTTTAAACGTTAAAAAATCGCGGCTGAAACAAGCGCTTGCAAGACAATCCTGAGCACCGCCCTGATCCATGAAACTGCGACGACTCATCCCGAAAAGAAAACACACCACAGCTGAAAAATGTAACGACTACTCTGGGGATTGGACCGTCATGGAGGACGTTTAATGCCATCGAATGCACATTACTTCTTATTGATCACCCTGCTCTGCCCTTCACCTTGGGCGCTTGCGACGACCGTTCACCGCTGCGAGGCTGCTGATGGGCGCATCACCTTCACCACGCTGAGCTGTACGTCCGGAGACAGCCTTTCGCTTCAGGACGTGCGCCCCTTCACACCGGGCAGCACAACCGCTCTCATGCCGGAAGCCGGAAGTCGCGAAACATCAGGTATGAAAATCAAAAGGAGAGATCCGACCGTCGTCGGCAAGATCGAGGACAAATGTGGAAACCTTATCAGTGCCAAGGAACGCCGCGAAGCGATCATCAATCAGCGGATTGTCGCCGGCATGAGCCAGCAGGATGTCGAGAGCGCCCTCGGCAAGCCAGACAAGATCAGTATTCGCAATTCAGCCACGAGCTACCGTTACGACACCCAGCGAGGTCGTAGCGCCCACATCGAGTTCGATGAGAGAGGATGCACCAAAGGAAAAGCCAAATCCCAGACGGCAAAAAGCCCGCGTTAAACGCGGGCTTTTTGGTGTTTGGTGCACTCGACAGGATTCGAACCTGTGACCGCTCGGTTCGTAGCCGAGTACTCTATCCAGCTGAGCTACGAGTGCATTTGTTGCCGCGCATTATAGGCCGTCTAATCTCTATGTCAAACACTTTTTCTAGTAATTTCAAACACTTACCGAAGAAGCCAGATTACAACGTACTACGCAAATAATGGCGGAGAACGGGGGATTCGAACCCCCGACACCCTTTTGAGGTGTACTCCCTTAGCAGGGGAGCGCCTTCGGCCACTCGGCCAGCTCTCCGCAACACGGGGCGTATATTAACCAGCTTCTTCCCCGTTTGCAAACATAAAAAACGATAAAAATTAATGGCTTGGTTCTTCGTCCTTCTCTTTCTTTATACGCAGGTAAATTTCCTCACGGTGGACCGCAACCTCTTTCGGGGCGTTGACACCGATACGCACTTGATTTCCTTTGACGCCGAGCACGGTCACGGTGATTTCGCCATCACCAATAATCAGGCTTTCTGCGCACCGACGAGTCAGAATCAGCATACCTTTCTCCTCACGCATTTCATTTCAGGGACAACAGTCTGCAAAAAAAAGGCACTCGACCTACAACCGGAGCGATCGCAGCCCTACATGCCTGAGTATTGACCAGCGCGAGCAAAAGAACAGCCTCGGGTCGCGCCATTCAAAAAAACAAAGGGCGCGGTCAGACCGCGCCCTTCGGTTAACGCATCACTCGCCCTGTCGGGCCGGTGCGTCCAGTTCGAAAGCCGTGTGCAGCGCGCGCACAGCCAGTTCCAGGTACTTCTCTTCGATCACTACGGAGACTTTGATCTCCGAAGTAGAGATCATCTGGATGTTGATGCTTTCCTTGGCCAGGGATTCAAACATGCGGCTGGCCACGCCTGCGTGGGAGCGCATGCCAACACCGACGATCGACACCTTGGCAATCTTGATGTCGCCAACGACTTCACGGGCACCGATCTCGCGAGCAGTGTTTTCCAGCACGGTTTGCGCTGCCTGGAAGTCATTGCGATGCACGGTGAAGGTGAAATCGGTGGTGTTATCGTGCGCAACGTTCTGCACGATCATGTCGACTTCGATGTTCGCGGCGCTGATCGGGCCGAGAATCTTGAATGCAACGCCCGGGGTGTCTGGCACGCCACGGATGGTCAGCTTGGCTTCATCGCGGTTGAAAGCGATGCCGGAAATGATCGGCTGTTCCATGGTTTCCTCTTCATCAATAGTAATGAGGGTGCCCGGACCCTCCTTGAAGCTGTGCAGTACGCGCAGCGGAACGTTGTACTTGCCGGCGAATTCCACCGCGCGGATCTGCAACACCTTGGAACCGAGGCTGGCCATTTCCAGCATCTCTTCGAAGGTAATCTTGTCCAGGCGCTGAGCCACGGACACCACACGCGGGTCGGTGGTGTAGACGCCGTCGACATCGGTGTAGATCTGGCATTCATCAGCCTTCAGGGCTGCTGCCAGCGCCACGCCGGTGGTGTCGGAACCGCCACGACCAAGAGTGGTGATGTTGCCGTGCTCGTCGACGCCCTGGAAACCGGCGACAACGACCACACGACCAGCCTTCAGGTCGCCACGAATCTTCTGGTCATCAATCTGCAAGATACGCGCTTTGTTGTGCGCACTGTCCGTCAGAATCCGTACCTGGTTGCCGGTGTAGGACACCGCTGGCACGCCGCGCTTGATCAGCGCCATGGCCAACAGTGCAATCGTCACCTGCTCACCGGTGGAGACGATCACATCCAGCTCACGAGGAACCGGCTGGCCATCGCCACTGATTTGCTTGGCCAGATCGATCAGACGGTTGGTTTCGCCGCTCATTGCAGACAGCACAATCACCAGGTCATCGCCGGCTTCGCGGAATTTCTTAACCTTGTCGGCGACCTGCTCGATTCTCTCGACAGTGCCGACCGAGGTGCCTCCAAATTTCTGTACGATCAAAGCCATTTCAAAGCCGCCTCTGCCCATGAAGGGCGCCCAAATAATCACTCAAACAGCGTTTCGGCCCGCCACTAGACTGCGGGCCGGACATACTGCCTTATAAACCCTGCTCTACAAATGGAACAGTCAGGGCCAATGCCGCATCCAGTGCGCCAGCGTCAGTACCACCACCTTGCGCCATGTCTGGACGACCACCGCCCTTCCCGCCCACTGCCGCAGCGGCTTGCTTCATCAAATCACCGGCTTTGAGTTGGCCAGTCAGGTCTTTGGTTACGCCTGCAACCAGAACGACCTTTTCCTCATGGACACTGCCGAGCAGGATCACTGCGCGGCCGAGTTTGTTTTTCAGTTGATCGACCAGCGCCAGCAGCGCCTTGCCGTCCTGACCGTCCAGACGCACGGCCAGCACTTTCACGCCTTTGACATCCAGGGCAGAGGCCGACAGATCGTCGCCCGCCGCGCTGGCAGCCTTGGCCTGCAACTGCTCGAGTTGCTTCTCCAGCAGACGGTTGCGCTCCAGCACAGCCGACAGCTTGTCGATCAGGTTGTCGCGGCTACCCTTGACCAGGTTGGCCGCTTCCTTGAGTTGTTCTTCAGCAGCGTTCAAGTATGCCAGCGCCGCGGCGCCAGTGACCGCTTCGATACGACGTACGCCGGAGGCCACACCGCCTTCGCTGATAATCTTCAACAGGCCGATGTCGCCAGTCCGGTTGGCGTGGATACCGCCACACAGCTCGACGGAGAAATCACCGCCCATGCTCAGTACGCGCACGCTGTCGCCGTATTTTTCGCCGAACAGCGCCATGGCGCCCTTCTGCTTGGCGGTTTCGATATCGGTTTCTTCGGTTTCAACTTCGGAGTTCTTGCGAATCTCGGCGTTGACGATGTCTTCCAGCGCCTTCAACTGCTCAGGCTTGATGGCTTCGAAGTGGCTGAAGTCAAAGCGCAGGCGCTGACTGTCGACCAACGAGCCTTTCTGCTGAACGTGATCGCCCAGCACCTGACGCAATGCTGCGTGCAGCAAGTGAGTGGCGGAGTGGTTCAGCGAAGTTGCGTGACGCACGTCGGCATCGACATGAGTTTCCACCGGAGCGCCAACGATCAGGCTGCCCGAATCCAGCACACCGTGGTGCAGGAACGCACCGCCAGTCTTGGTGGTGTCGCGCACGTCGAAACGCGCAGCGCCAGCCTGAAGGAAGCCGCAATCACCAATCTGACCACCAGATTCGGCATAGAACGGGGTCTGATTGAGAACGACCACACCCTCTTCGCCTTCGCTCAGCACGTCAACCGATTGCCCGTCTTTATAGAGAGCAACGATTTTCGCGGAACCGCTGTGAGCGGTGTAACCGGTGAACTCAGTGGCCACATCAACCTTGACCAGGCTGTTGTAATCCATGCCAAAGGAGCTGGCGGAACGGGCACGGACGCGCTGGGCTTCCATTTCGCGCTCGAAGCCTTCTTCGTCGATGGTCAGGTTGCGTTCGCGAGCGATGTCGCCGGTCAGGTCCATCGGGAAACCGTAGGTGTCGTAGAGTTTGAACACTACGTCGCCCGGTACCACGTCACCTTTGAGATCAGCCAGATCCTGCTCGAGGATTTTCAGGCCCTGCTCCAGGGTCTTGGCGAATTGCTCTTCTTCGGCTTTCAGGACGCGCTCGATATGCGCCTGTTGGGATTTCAGCTCTGGGAACGCTTCGCCCATCTCGGCGACCAGGGCCGCAACGATCTGATAGAAGAAGCTGCCCTTGGCGCCCAGTTTGTTGCCGTGACGGCAGGCGCGACGAATGATCCGGCGCAGCACGTAGCCGCGGCCTTCGTTGGACGGCAGCACACCATCGGCAATCAGGAAACCGCACGAGCGAATGTGGTCGGCGACGACTTTCAGGGACGCCTGATTGTCGTTGGTGCAACCGATGGCCTTGGCCGATGCGATCAGCAAGCTCTGGAACAGGTCGATTTCATAGTTCGAGTGAACGTGCTGCAGCACGGCACTGATCCGCTCCAGGCCCATGCCGGTGTCGACCGACGGCGCTGGCAGCGGGTGCAACACGCCATCGGCGGTGCGGTTGAACTGCATGAACACGTTGTTCCAGATTTCGATGTAACGGTCGCCATCTTCTTCCGGCGAGCCCGGTGGGCCACCCCAGATGTCGGCGCCGTGATCGTAGAAAATCTCGGTGCAAGGACCGCATGGGCCGGTATCGCCCATGGTCCAGAAGTTGTCGGACGCGTAAGGCGCGCCTTTGTTGTCGCCGATACGAACCATGCGCTCGGCCGGAACGCCGATTTCCTTGGTCCAGATGTCGTAGGCCTCGTCATCGCTGGCATAGACGGTGACCCAGAGCTTTTCTTTGGGCAGGTTCAGCCATTTTTCGGAGGTCAGGAAGTTCCAGGCGTAGGTGATCGCGTCGCGCTTGAAGTAATCACCGAAGCTGAAGTTACCCAGCATTTCGAAGAAGGTGTGGTGACGGGCGGTATAACCGACGTTTTCCAGGTCGTTGTGCTTGCCGCCGGCGCGCACGCATTTCTGGCTGCTGACCGCGCGGGTGTACGCGCGCTTTTCCTGGCCCAGGAAGCAGTCCTTGAACTGGTTCATCCCCGCGTTAGTGAACAGCAGGGTTGGGTCGTTGCCCGGAATCAAAGAGCTGGAGGCTACACGGGTGTGGCCTTGCTCTTCGAAGAAGCGAAGGAAGGCTTCACGGATTTCTGCGCTTTTCATTAGGTTCTTCCACGGAGGCTGCGGCCAAAGGCCTGTGCGAAACGTCAACAGACGAAGCGACGGCAAAGGGCCGCATTATATCGGCCCTGCGCGCGGGGTACAGCGTGTTTATACGATAGAAATGGTCAATTGGACCGCTAACGCTATCAGTTGCGCGAAAACTCGACGAATGTCGCGACGACCTGCTCGATTTGAGCGCTACTGACGTCCATGTGCGTGACCATGCGCAAACGTCCGGCAGCGCTCAGCCTGATCCCGCGTTCGGCGGCAAACGCCTTGATGGCCTCGGCCTTGTTGCCCATCTGCACGTAAACCATGTTGGTCTGCACCGGCTCGACCTCGTAACCCGCCGCTCGTAAGCCTTCAGCCAGCAACTGCGCATTGGCGTGGTCATCAGCCAGACGCTGAACATTGTTATCCAGCGCGTACAAACCTGCCGCCGCCAGTATCCCGGCCTGACGCATGCCGCCGCCGACCATCTTGCGCAGGCGTCGCGCCTTGGCGATCAATTCGACCGAGCCGCACAGCACCGAACCGACCGGCGCGCCCAGGCCTTTGGACAGGCAGACCGAGACCGAATCGAAGTGCTGGGTAATTTCCCGGGCATCGACATCCAATTTGACCGCCGCGTTGTACAGCCGCGCGCCGTCCAGGTGCAGTTGCAACCCATGCTCGTGAGTAAAGCTTCGAGCCCGCGCCAGAAACTCCAACGGCAAAACCTTGCCCTGCATGGTGTTTTCCAGCGCCAGCAAACGGGTGCGGGCGAAGTGGAAGTCGTCCGGTTTGATCGCGGCCGCTACCTGGGCCAGGTCCAGCGAGCCGTCGGCCTGCACTTCCAGCGGTTGCGGCTGAATCGAACCGAGTACGGCCGCGCCGCCACCTTCGTATTTATAGGTGTGTGCCTGCTGACCGACGATGTACTCGTCACCGCGTTCGCAGTGGGCCATCAAGCCCAGCAGATTGCTCATGGTGCCGGTCGGAACGAACAGCGCCGCAGCAAAACCCAACTGGCTCGCAAGCTCGGCTTCCAGTCGATTGACCGTCGGATCTTCACCGTAAACGTCGTCACCGGTGGCCGCGCTGGCCATCGCGTCGAGCATCCCGGCGGACGGTTGGGTGACGGTGTCGCTGCGAAGATCGATAACACTCATGAATCTGGCCTCGGTAAGCAGGGGAAAATCCCTTTCAAGTAGGAATTACTGCGGCCATGCCGACGAATAATCAACCCTTGGGTAGGAAAAGGCTTCCTGAACCGACGGAAAAGTCGATAGCAATCATCAGATAGCAGCAATGCACAGGTGAGAAATATGTGTTAAAAACGCTTCGCCGCCAAACAATCTGGCGGCAAAACGTTCTCAGGGCGGGGTGCAACTCCCCACCGGCGGTAATTGCGCGCAATGCGCATAGCCCGCGAGCGCTTGGCGACAGGCACGGCAATGGCTGTGATGGCGGCAAGGTCAGCAGACCCGGTGTGATCCCGGGGCCGACGGTCATAGTCCGGATGAAGAGAGAACGGGATTGGCGCCGCCTAGGCTCTATACCAAAGCGCCGTCCGCAGGCAGTTGTGCCTGCGTGCCATTAAATCCCATTCGATTCATATGCCCTGTTTTTTACATAAACAGGAGTCAGAACATGCAACCCACCGCAATCGATAGCAAAAGCAAAAACCATCAGGGCGAGCGCGTTGCGTTCATCCAGGCCTGCTGGCACAAAGAAATCGTCGATCAGAGCCGTAAGGGCTTTGTGGCCGAAATGATTGCTCAGGGTTATCAGGAATCGGAGATCGATTTCTTCGAAGTCGGCGGCGCCTTTGAAATTCCGCTGCACGCCAAGCTGCTGGCCAAGTCCGGTCGTTATGCCGGCATCGTCGCCGCGGGTCTGGTCGTTGACGGCGGCATCTATCGCCACGAATTCGTCGCCCAGTCGGTGATCAGCGGCTTGATGCAAGTTCAGCTGGAAACCGAAGTGCCGGTGTTCTCCGTGGTTTTGACCCCGCACCACTTCCATGCCGGCGAAGAACATCAGAAGTTTTTCTTCGAGCATTTCGTGCACAAAGGCCAGGAAGCGGCCAAGACATGCGCGGATACGCTGCACAAGATGCGCGCGTTGCGTCGTAGCGAGCCGCGTGCGGTAGCAGTGTAAACACCGATAAAACTGTGGGAGCGCGCCTGCTCGCGATGACGGAGTGTCAGCCAACGCTCTTGTTGACTGATACACCGCTATCGCGAGCAGGCTCACTCCCACATGGGTTTTATGTCGAGCCTGATATCGCGGTCAGGCGAGGTTTTCGTCGGTGGTTGGCACAACCAAGATGCCGGCGCGCAGGCCGTTCTTGACCCTAGGGTTAGGGAAGATGATGCGGGCCCCCTCCTCCTCGATGACCCACCGGGTCTGGGCGATGTCTTCGGCCAGCAGGTAACCCACTTCCAACTCTGAAAAGTTCTCGATGTCCGCTGGCAGGTTCAAGCGGAAGCTATCGCTGTGCTTGATGATTTCTCGCGCCACGCTAAACAGCTGCAAACCGTCCAGCGCCTCTTCGGTCTGGGCCGGCTCGTTGCCTTCGATAATCTGTTTGAGGCGGGTTTCCAGCAGGTCGACGTTGACCCCGTCGTTCTGCCCGAATGGCCGCGCCTTGCCCAGTTCAAGGGTAAAAGCCTCGGCACCGAGTTTGTCGTAAGTGTAGGAGCTGAAAACGATGGACGGCTTGTTTTGCAGCAGCACCGCTTCCATGCCGGCAGCGCGCAGACGCGCCAGTTCCAGGCGCGAATGCTGACGGCCTTCCTTCCAGGGATACAGCGCGAACTGTTCGATTTTCGAGCCACGAATGGCCGTGTGCAGGTCGTAGTGCAGACGGTTGCGATCCGGCAGGCTGAAGAAACTCGCCGCCAGCCGCTCCAGTTCACACGCGCGCAGGGCTTCGGAGCCGCTGCTTTGTTCGTGACGACCGTTGAACAGCCGATTGACGTCCTGCTCGACGAAACGCTCGCCTTTGCGAATCGCTTCCGGGTTGCCGAACAGGAACAGAATACGTGCGCGGGGCTTAAGATCGCCGCGGGCAATATCGTGCAACAGGCGATCGAGCAACTCGATCGGGGCTGTTTCATTGCCATGGATGCCGGCCGACAACAGCAGGTCCAGGCCGTTGTCGCGGGCTTCAGGTGGCCGGACTTCCAGCGCACCTTCGCTCAACCAGCGCATACGCACGCCTTCGACAGTCAGTTGAGTCTTCTCCGCCGGTTCGCGGCCGGCGAGGGTCAGTTCAAGTAATTTGCCGAGGGCGAGCATAGAGCGGTTTCCTTAGTGGTCGTGCTGGCAATCCGGGCCGTGCACGTGGTCTTCGTCACCGACTTCAGCCGGCTCCATTTCCAGTTGCAGACTTACCAGATTAGTCGCCAATGGGCGTAGCAGCAGGTTTGCGTATTCGGCGTCACCTTCTTCCACATCCACGCCGATCAGCAGTTGGCCGCGGCCGTCTTGCTGAATCCACAGCTCTTTGCCTTGCCACATGACCGCGACGCGGGTGCAGGAGGTTTCCAGTTGCGTGCCGTCGGTGTCTTCAAGGATCAGCTGCAGGGTATCGCTCATGTTTTTTTACGCTCTCAACGTTCAATTGATCTGGAATGGATAAACCGCGCCCAGTTTAAGGATTTGCGTCAGTTCATCCAGTGCCGTCCGGCACTCAAGCAGCAACTGCGGGTCCGCGAGATCGTTTTCGGTCATGCGGTCGCGGTAGTGCTTGTCGACCCACTCGGTCAGCGTGCCGTACAACGGTGCCGTCATGATAACCCCTGGGTTGACGGCCGCCAGTTCGGTTTCGTTGAGCGCGACGCGCAGTCGCAGGCAAGCCGGGCCGCCGCCGTTCTGCATGCTTTGCTTCAAATCGAACACTTTCACTTCGCGGATCAGGCCACCGGAGCTGGTCAAACCTTGCAGGTACTGCCAGACACGCTCGTTGCCACGGCACTCTTCCGGCACGATCAACAGCATCGAGCCATCAGGACGCGACAACAGTTGGCTATTGAACAGGTAGGAACGAACGGCGTCTTCCACGGTTACCGCGGAACGCGGTACGCAGACCGATTGAAATTTCCCACCGACTTTGGCGAGTTTGCTCTGCAGTTCGGCCAGCATCTGCTCGGTGTCGAGGAACGCGTCCTCGTGATAGAACAGCACCTCGCCATTACCCACCGCGATCACATCGTTGTGGAACACGCCCTGATCGATCACCGAAGGGTTCTGCTGAGCGTAGACCACGCCGTCATCGCTCAAGCCGTGCAAGCGGGCAACCGCCTGGGAGGCTTCGAGGGTCTGGCGGGCCGGGTATTTTTGCGGTGCCGGGTAACGGGTGTCGAACGCGCTACGACCGAACACGAAGAACTCGACGCCCGCCTCGCCGTATTCACGGCAGAAACGGGTGTGGTTGGCTGCCCCTTCGTCCCCGAACTGCGCCACGGCTGGCAATGCAGCGTGGTGCGCGAAGTGTTTCTGGTCAGCGAACATCGCCGCCAGCACGCGACTGGTGGTCGGGTGTTCGATGCTGCGGTGATATTTGCAGTTCAGGTTGGCCGCGGTGAAATGCACACGGCCATCCGCAGTGTCGGCGCTCGGGCTGACAGTGGCGGCGTTGGCCACCCACATGCTCGACGCCGAGCAACTGGCCACCAGCAACGGCATCGCATCTTTAGCCGCCTGTTCGATCACCTGAGCGTCGGTGCCGCTGAAACCCAGACGACGCAGGGCTGCTACATCCGGGCGCTCCTGTGGTGCCAGCACGCCCTGTTGAAAGCCCATTTCCATCAGCGATTTCATCTTCGCCAGGCCTTGCAGCGCGGCTTCCTTCGGGTTCGAAGACTGCTGGCTGTTGCTCTGGGACGCGACGTTGCCGTAGGACAAACCGCCGTAGTTATGGGTCGGCCCCACTAGACCGTCAAAATTGACTTCATAGGATTTCATCAGCGAGGCTCCACGAGAATCTGTTGTTATGGCTTCAGTAACTATTCAGTAAGACCGCGGCGCGGCCATCGCCAGCAGGCTGGCTCCCACAGGTTCGGTGGGGTTCACACATTTTGTGTGTGACCCAATCACTGTGGGAGCCAGCTTGCTGGCGATGGCGCATCACGCCATTTTCACGCCAGGCGTAAGGGTCGCAGGCATTACCAGGCTCGGGGTTTCCAGCGAGGCGACCGGGTACGCGCAGTAATCTGCCGCGTAGTAGGCGCTGGCGCGGTGGTTGCCCGAGGCGCCGACACCGCCGAATGGCGCGCTGCTCGCAGCACCGGTCAGCTGTTTGTTCCAGTTGACGATGCCCGCACGGCTTTCCAGCCAGAACTGCTGATAACGCGCTTCGGAGTCCGATAGCAGACCGGCCGCCAGGCCATAGTCGGTGTCGTTGGCTTCAACGATCGCCGCTTCAAAATCAGCGTAGCGGATCACTTGCAGCAGCGGACCGAACAGCTCTTCGTCCGGGCGATCGGCAACCGCCGTTACGTCCAGAATGCCCGGGGTCAGCAAGGCTGCCTGGGCCTGGGGCTGAGTCATTTCCAACAGCGCTACGGCGCCGTTGGCCAGAAGATGTTCTTGCGCATCCATCAACGCTTTCGCAGCGCCGAGGGAAATCACCGAGCCCATGAACGGCGCCGGTTGCTGATCGAACGCACCGACTTCAATCGTCGAGCTGACCGCCACCAGACGCGCCAGCAACGTATCGCCCCAAGCGCCTTGCGGCACCAGCAAGCGACGGGCACAGGTGCAACGCTGACCGGCGGAAATGAATGCCGACTGGATGATGGTGTAAACGGCGGCATCGAGGTCTGCGACCTGATCAACGACCAGCGGGTTGTTACCGCCCATTTCCAGGGCGAGGATCTTGTCCGGGCGACCGGCAAACTGCTGGTGCAGATGATTGCCCGTGCGGCTGGAACCAGTGAAGAACAAGCCGTCGATGCCCGGGTTCGCCGCCAGGGCGATACCGGTTTCACGGGCGCCTTGCAGCAGGTTCAGCACGCCTGCCGGCAGACCGGCTTCGATCCAGCACTTGACCGTCAGCTCAGCGACTTTCGGCGTCAGCTCGCTGGGTTTGAACAGCACGCTGTTACCGGCCAGCAGCGCCGGCACGATGTGACCGTTCGGCAAGTGACCGGGAAAGTTGTAAGGCCCGAACACCGCGACCACACCGTGTGGCTTGTGGCGCAACACCGCGGTGGCGTCGCCCAGCGGGCCGCTCTTCTCGCCGGTACGTTCGCGGTAGCTCTGCACCGAGATCGCAATCTTGTTGACCATGCTGGTGACTTCGGTCGCGGCTTCCCACAACGGTTTGCCGGTTTCCTCACCGATGGTACGAGCCAGTTCGTCAGCATTGTTCTTCAGCGCGGCGGCAAAGGCCTCCAGCACGCTGATGCGTTCGTCCAGGGTACGTCGGGCCCAGCTCGGGAATGCCTGGCGCGCGGCTTGCACGGCCGATTCAACCTGAGCAGTGGTGGCGCCTTCGCCGGCCCACAGCACCTGTTGGGTTACCGGGTTCAGCGACTGAAAGGCTTCACCCTGGCCGGCCAGCCATTCACCTGCGATGTATAGCGAATTCATTATTTCGACTCCCTGGCAGCGGACAACGGAACGGCGCGCACTTGATCGCCGGCGTTGAGTTGAAGACGTTTGGCGGTCAGGGGATCGACCACCAGCGTACCGGCGGCGAAACGTGCAGGAGCAGCAGTGATCCGGCAGTCTTCGCGCTTGCGGTTGTGAATCAGGAACGGAGTGGCGTCATCACCCGGCGTGCCGATGGCCAGCACCAGCGCCTGGCTGTCGCGAACTGCGCGGATCTTGCCGGTTTCGCACTCCACCGCAGGACCGGCGTCGAAGATGTCGACGTAGCCTTGATAGCTGAAACCTTCGCTTTTGAGCATGGCCAACGCCGGCTCGGTGTCTGGATGGACCTGCCCGATCACGTTGCGCGCATCTTCCGAGAGGAAGCAGGTGTACAGGGGGAATTTCGGCATCAGTTCGGCGATGAACGCCTTGTTGCCCACGCCGGTCAGGTAGTCAGCCTGGCTGAATTCCATCTTGAAGAAGTGCCGACCCAGGCTTTCCCAGAACGGCGAACGCCCCGCTTCGTCGGACATGCCGCGCATCTCGGCGATGATCTTGTTACCGAACAGCTGCGGGAACTCGGCGATGAACAACATCCGCGCCTTGGCCAGCATGCGGCCATTGAGGCCTGTGCGGTAGTCGGCGTGCAGGAACAGCGAGCACAGCTCGGAGTTACCGGTCAGGTCGTTGGCCAGGAACAGCGTCGGGATTTCGCGGTAGATGTTCAGCTCTTGCGAAGCGCTGACGGTCAGGCCGACCCGGAAGTTGTACCAAGGCTCACGCAGGCCGACGGCGCCAGCGATGGCGGAAATACCCACCACTCGCCCGTCATCATCTTCGAGCACGAACAGGTAGTCCGCATCGCCCCGCCCGGCTTCGCCGCGAAAGGTCTTCTCGGCCCAACCGACCCGATGGGCCAGACGCTCTTCGTTGGCCGGCAAGGTGGTCAAGCCGGTGCCGGTGCTGCGGGCCAGGTCGATCAGAGCGGGTAAATCGCTGCTGCGTACGGGACGAACGATCATGCTATCTCCTCAAACGGGCCGCTTGCGCCACCCGTGAAACTCGCTGCTTTTACTAAGCATTCTTCAAAGCAGGCGTTAAACCGCCACCAGGCGCACGCTGGCACCTTCACCGACGCCCAAGGCTTCGGCCGCTTCAAGATCCAGGGTCACGGGCTTGCCCGGCGCGTAATCGAGCTCAAGCAAAACGGCGCGATAATCCTGCAACTGGGCGTTGGCCACCAGGTACTGACGACCGACACCTTTGACCGGTTCGCCGATTTTCACCGGGACTACCCGGCTCTGGGCGATCGAACGGATCCCCGAGACACGGGCGTGCAAGGTCGGCCCGCCGTCGAAAATGTCGATGTAGTGATCGGTCTCGAAGCCTTCACGCATCAGGATGTCGAAGGTGATCTGCGCCCGTGGGTGCACCTGGCCCATCGCCTCTTGAGCAGAGTCCGGCAGCAGCGGCACGTAGATCGGGTAATGCGGCATCAATTCGGCCAGGAACGTCCGGCTCTTCAGACCGCACAGACGCTCTGCTTCGGCGTAGTTGAGGTCGAAGAAGTTGCGACCGATGGCATCCCAGAACGGCGAATCGCCGTTTTCATCGCTGTAACCGACGATCTCGGTCACCACGGAATCGGCAAAACGCTCCGGATGGCTGGCAACGAACAGCAAGCGCCCCCGGGAGTTGAGTTCCGACCAGGCCGAACCCACCAGTTCCGGCAGTACGTAGAAACTGGTCAGCAAGCTGTTGCCGGTCAGGTCGTGGCACTGGGAGAGGACGTGGATCTTGTTATGAATCTTCAGCTCGCGAGAGGCGTGCACAAAGGTTTCATTACGGAAGCTGTAGAACGGCTCGGAATAACCGGCCGACGCAACGATGGCCGAGCAACCCACCAGTTTGCCAGTGGCGGTGTCTTCGAGGACGAAGAAATAGCTCTCTTCACCGTTGAAACTCACTTCGGCGGCAAACGAGGCTTCGCTTGCCGCGATCTTGTCGCTCAGGCGTTCAACGTCATCCGGCAAGGAAGTGACACCAATCGGGCTGTCCGCAGCCAGACGCTGTACCTCGCCCAGATCAGCCATTTGCGCGGGGCGCATCACCAGCATGGTGTCACTCCTTAATCTCAGAACTTACAGAAGAAAAAAACCCGGGCCATCCCTGAAACAACTCAGAGTCAACTGTGGGAGCTAGCCTGCTAGCGATATCGTCCTGTCAGGCAACAATGATGTTGGCTATCAGGCCCTCATCGCTAGCAGGCTAGCTCCCACACATTTGATCCAGCCCGAAACAAAAATCTGGATCGACGCCTGAAAATGTCAGGCGTCGAAGGGTCTATCAGGCTTGCGTCAGTTTCGCCGCGGCGCGTTCGAAACGGTCCAGACCGTCATCGATATCAGCGTCTTCAACCACCAGGCTTGGCGCGAAACGAACCACGTCCGGGCCGGCCTGCAGAATCATCAGGCCTTCTTTCTCAGCGGCGTTGAAGATGTCCTTGGCCTTGCCTTTCCAGGCATCGTTCAGCACGCAACCGATCAATAGGCCCATGCCACGGACCTGGGTGAACAGGCCGTACTTCTCGCCGATCTGTTCCAGGCGCGCCTTGAACTTGTCGTGCTTGGCGTTGACGCCGGCCAGCACTTCAGGAGTGTTAACCACGTCGATCACGGCTTCCGCGACAGCGCACGCCAGCGGGTTGCCGCCGTAGGTGGTGCCGTGGGTGCCGACGACCAGGTGTTTGGCCAGGTCTTCGGTGGTCAGCATTGCCGCGATCGGGAAACCGCCGCCCAGACTCTTGGCGGTGGTCAGGATGTCCGGAATCACGCCGTATTGCTGATAGGCGAACAGCTTGCCCGTGCGGCCCATACCGGTTTGCACTTCATCGAATACCAGCAGCGCTTTGTGCGCGTCGCACAGATCACGGGCACCTTGCAGGTACTTGAGTTCGGCTGGAATGACGCCGCTCTCGCCTTGAATCGGTTCGAGCACCACGGCACAAGTCTTGTCGGAAATGGCAGCTTTAAGCGCGGCCAGATCGTTGTACGGCACGTGGGTGATACCGGTGATCTTCGGACCGAAACCGTCGGAATACTTCGACTGACCGCCGACATTCACGGTGAACAGGGTACGACCGTGGAAGCTGTTGAGCGCAGCGATGATTTCGTACTTCTCGCTACCGAAACGATCGAAACCGACGCGACGGGCCAGCTTGAAAGCGGCCTCGTTGGCTTCGGCGCCGGAGTTGCAGAAGAACGCGCGCTCGGCAAATGTGGCGTTGATCAGCTTATGGGCCAGGCGCAAGGCCGGCTCATTGGTGAACACGTTGGACACGTGCCACAGCTTGTTCGCCTGCTCGGTCAAGGCACCGACCAGCACCGGGTGCGCATGGCCCAATACGTTAACGGCAATCCCGCCGGCGAAGTCGATCAGCTCGCGGCCAGACTGGTCCCAGACGCGGGAACCGGCACCACGCACAGGGATGAATGCGGCAGGCGCGTAGTTGGGAACCATTACCTGGTCGAAATCGGCGCGTTGTACCGCAGCGTGCTCAACGGACATCGGAGTCTCCTGATGAGGAACACTCGCCTGAAACTGGCGAGCGATGAGGGGGATTGTAAGGACAGTTTTCAGCCCGGCCTTGCCGCCAAGCGACAACTTCTTATAGCGCAAACCCCGGTTTCAGCCGGGTTTACGGCAATGCGACATATAGCGTCGCAAAGGCGCAGTTTAAACTGCCGGCACAGGTTATAGGCAGGGTTGTCGAGCGGTGCGGTAAATATGTACCGCACGGAACCGATCATCGTCTGTTTTGCTGGCGGCTCATTCAAAACGCTAAGGGAATAGCGCATGAGCCGATACGAGAACGATCGTCTTTCCACTACGGGAAACAGCGAATCCGCTACGCAACCGGACGATCACTATCATCACCTGTTCAACAACCTGCCTGCCTGGGTATTAGAAGCATCGTCCAGTACACACAGCGCCCTCAAGAACGCCACGTTCATGACGCAGGACTGGATTGGCACCGCAACACCGTTGCAGCACCAGTCGCTGAAAAAGCTCAGCCATGAACACTGGACCCATCGAAATCGTCTGGACTCAATGCTGTCGAACCTGCAAAGCGCACAAGCCTTTGCCGAACCGCTGCTGAGCGACGCCCTGAAAACCCGGTTTGACTTGGATCTGGACGTCAAAACCACCTTCCTGCGCCTGTACATCCCTCAAACCGTGCCGCTTCTCGGAATCAAGACTGGCGCGGCGCGCACCTGGACTGTGTCGATGCTCGACGCCGTCCTGCATAACTTTCAGGAATCGGAAACTGCGGCAGGGGCTTACGAACCGGCCTCGACGTTTATCACCCAACCTTCGCCCACAGGGCAGTTCGATACGCTGCCGGCGATCAAGCAAAAGCTCACTATCCCGACCTTTACCCGGTTATGCCGGGAACTGGATATCGGCGCCCGGTACACCGCTTACCTCAAGGACAATCTGGGGCTGTCCAACCCTGTAGCGGGCGCGGTAATGAAATCAAAGGTGATCGGCTCGCACAAAACAGCACTCAAAACTGCGCTGCAGATAGCGCAAATCCGAAAGGACATCCCAGCGGATGCCTATCTCTCGATTCAGCGCATTCTGGAAGGGCGTTCGGGTGCTCGACTGGGTGGGCAGCCGCTGTATGGTCACGACCTGACAATGATGTCCTCCTCGCTGACCGGTATTGTCATTTTCGCGGCGAGCCTGGAGCGCGCACGCTCGGCAACACGGATCATCGCCTACATTCCCGATGATCCAGAGCATCCTCTCAAGGAATATCCAGACACATTGGCGTTCATGGCCGAACTGACCCGCAAACTGCACTCGCCCGCTTATCAAACGTTTTTCAGTCGCTTCGTCGACCACAAGGAAAGAGGACATTTTTTCGCGGACCTTAACCGTCGCCTCCAGAGCGTAACCTGGCATCAACACCGATATGGCGACCCACTGCCGAGCTGGCGCGAAACGCCCATCGACAAGTCTGATTTGCGATTTTCGGCGATCCCGTTCAGAGCGAACCTGTGGAACCATCTCTATCAGCGACAGCTCAACAAGATCCTCAACGATGCAAGCACGCTCGCCGTCTCCACCGCCTCTGTCGACAGCGATGCGCGCTGGGCCTTGTGGAATGCCTTTAGCAAAGTCGCCTCGACAATCCTTGAAATCGCGACGTTCGTTGCCTTGCCTTTCGTCCCGTTTCTCGGCGAATTGATGCTTGGCTACATGGCCTACCAGTTACTCGACGAAACCTTCGAAGGCATAGTCGACCTGGCTGAAGGGCTGAAAAAAGAAGCGCTCGGGCATCTGGTGACATTCGTCGAAACGGTGGTTCAGGTGGGGACATTTGCAGTGGGCGGCGCCATCGCTACCCGGCCCCTCAGCCCTCTGCTCTCTCGTGAAGCTATTGCCCTTGTCGACCCACTCAAACCCGTCACAACACCCGACGGGAAAACCCGTTACTGGAAGCCGGATCTCAAGCCTTACGAACAAGCACTCGTTTTGCCGGAAGGCGTAAAACCCGATCATCTCGGCCTCTATCAAAACGAAGGCAAGACGCTGCTGCCACTGGAGGGAAAACTGTATGCCGTGAAGCCCGACCGCGTGTCAGGCACGTTTCAGATTGAGCATCCGAACCGAACTGATGCTTATCAGCCACCTCTGCGGCATAACAACCACGGCGCCTGGCATACAGAACTGGAGCAACCCCTGAATTGGGACCGGGAAAAGGTCATGCGCCGCCTCGGCCATAACGTCGAGTCGTTCACCAATGCCGAGCGCGAACGGATCCTGAGGGTCAGCGGTTACCACGACGACGTCATGCGCGAAATGCATGTCGAAAATTATCGTCCGCCTTCGCTGCTGACAGACACGATCAAGCGCTTCAGGATCAATCGGGACATCGAAACCTTTATCGAACAGATCAGCAGCGACCAACCCGAGCGCTATCGCAAGGCCGATGTAACCCTGCAACATCAACTGCTGAGCAGCTACGACTCGTGGCCCGTCGACACGCCAATGCCTGCACCGCAAACCCAAACGCAAGCCTTCAGAAAACAAACGGCCGAACTCGCCCGAAAGCACCACCAATCGCTGTTCGAGACCCGCTACCGCGCACTGGAAAAAACCGATGATCGGCACGTTCAGCGATTGCTCGACGATGTGAAGGGTTTGCCGACCGATGTCGCGCAAGAGTTGGTGAGCAATGCAACCGGGACCGAGTTACGCCTACTGCACAACGGTCGCACGCCCCCGCGGCTGAAGGAGGCAGCTCTGAAAGCCATGGAGGCCGTACGCGCAACCCGAGCCTGCGAAGGCCTTTATTCCGACGTTCTGGACAACACCGACACCCACCGACTGGCCTTGCAAAGCCTGAATTCACTGCCCGGTTTTCCCGCCGAACTGCGGATTGAAGTGAGGGATTACACCTATAACGGACTTGTGCGCGACAGCATTGGCCTGGCCGATGCGCCGATCCTGAAAACGCTGGTGCGCGCCGAAGACGGCACCTATCAGGTTTATCAAGACAGCGAATCGGTGCCCGGTGATTTTTATCAGGGTCTTTTTCAGGCGTTGTCACAGGCGCAGCGCAATGCGTTGAGCCTATCGATCACAAATGCCCAGGCACTCAAACTGCGCATCGCCGAACACGCATCAAACCAACCGGCACTTCGCAAGCTGTTCGCGAAAAATCCCAATCGAAAACCGTTCTATGATCCGACGACCATGCGCTTGCCTGGCGGCTCCGATGGATACCGGCGCATGCCCTCCCCGACGTCATCGCTCAACGAGCGTGTTCGCGAGGTTTACCCCAGCCTTACCGAGGAGGAACTCCGGTCTGTCGTTCAGCAGTTGCAAACGCATCCCGATGGCGCTCGCATAGAGATCTCACGTCTGGCCCGCGAGCTCTCGCGACTGCATCAGGAATTGAACACCTGGATAACTGACTCGCCCACTGTCCACCCGCAAACCCGAGCTCCGCTGAGCGAACTGGAACGACAGGCCGCTCGACACAATCGCAGACTGCTGGCTCAGGAAATCCAGCGCAGCTGGCGTCGACAATCAGAACGGGACCTCGATGGCCCGAATGACACGCCGCGTTATGCGCTCAGATTTGCCGAGCCGATTCTTGGTGATCTACCCACGCTGACGGCCGATTTCTCCCACGTGTCGTCGCTAACCCTTGAAGGCAGTCGTGCTGTGCAGGGTGTCCCCGAGTTTCTTCAGCGTTTCACCAATTTGCGCCGACTCGATTTAAAACGCTTTTCCCTGACCACCCTCCCAGAGGCCATTCCTCGGATGGCTAACCTGGATGCATTGGTGTTAAGCGACTGCGCAATCAGGTTCGATGCAGACAATTGGGCGAAACTGTCTTCATTGAACAAACTGGTCAAGCTGGACCTGTACCAGAACCCGTTCACTATGGTGCCCAGTGTCGAATCCATGCCTGAGCTTGTTTACCTGGACCTGAGCCGTACCGGCCTGACCGACATTCCCGACAGCGTAGTTCGCCACTCCAGACTTGATACCGCCAAGCTGCTACACAACAAGATCAGTGAGCTGCCTACGCAATTGTTCGAAAGCCCGGTGTACACCAAACGCGCAATACACCTGACGCACAATCCGCTTTCGGATAACGCCCGACAACTGATCAAGCATCACTACTTCAGCAGCTCATACGATTTGGGCATCTATGCCCCAGAGGCGGACATCAACCGAGTCAGGGCGCTGTACCCGAACCTGGAGGTCGAACAGGCGAGCGAGTTTGTCTATGAATTGGCCGGCACTCTGGCTGACGGTCGGATCGAGCTGACACACCTTGAAGCGGAGTTGGCTCAACTGAGCAACGACCTGGCGGCATGGACTTCCGACCTTCCGGCCCAACACCCGTTGACGGGTGAACCGTTCACCGCTCAACAACAGCTTGTCGAACACATGAACCGCGACCAGTTCAAACAGACGCTGGAGCAGTGCTGGCGGCATGAAAGCGAAGTGGATGATTTCAATGAGGCGTTGGAGCCCACCTATGAACTCTTTTTCGAGTCCGACATTAACGGCGAGCTGCCGACCCTGAACGCCGACTTCAGTCATGTGACATCGCTGGAGTTGCGCAGCGTCGACGGAGTGACCCGCATCGGGCATTTTCTGGAGTCGTTCACCCACCTCAAAAGCCTGCGACTGCGCGACTGTAATCTGGGCAACATTCCCGATGCGGTGTTCAAGATGGGTCAACTGCGGTCGCTGTCACTTCCGGAGTGCCGCGTCAGACTGTCAGCGGAATCAGCCAGTGCGCTGGCGGGTATGGAACAGCTCGATTATCTCGATCTGGCCCACAACCCCCTGGGGCAAACGCCAGACCTGAGCCAGATGACGGAGCTCGCTACCGTACTGCTGAATGACACCGGCATCACCGAAATACCGCCCGGCCTGCTGCAAATGGCAGAACTGGACTGGGCCGACCTCAGTGGCAACGCCATCACCGAAGTGCCCAGCGACGTGATGGAACTGCCGACGGAAGTCGCTGAAAACATCAGTTTTCGAGGTAATCGGTTCTCCGAAGAGAGCCTGCTACGGCTGATCGGTTACTTCGAACGGACGGGCATAGACTTTGGTGTGGAAGAAGTGATCAATCGAGGAGAAATGGAGGTCTCGACGTCTGAAGGCTCGGAAACAGAGGAGTAAACCAGCCTCGGCAGGTGACGTGTTGCCCGGTCATCCGCGCTCCGACGGCACCGACGACAATTCGAACGGGCTGCTGCTGCGCCGCTGGTTGCGATCTTCCCGCGGTGTGGCACCGAAGAAGTTGCGGTAGGCGCTGGAGAAGTGCGGCCCCGAGGAGAAGCCACACGACAGGCCGATCTGGATGATCGATTTGCTGGTTTGCATCAACATCTGCCGGGCCTTGTTCAGGCGCAGTTCCAGGTAGTACTGGCTCGGCACACGGTTGAGGTATTGCTTGAAGATCCGCTCGAGCTGCCGACGGGACACGCACACATGCTGGGCGATTTCGTCGGTGGTCAACGGCTCTTCGATGTTGGCTTCCATCAGCAGCACGGCTTGCGTGAGCTTCGGATGGCTGGAACCGAGGCGGTTCTGCAGCGGAATGCGCTGGCGCTCGCCACCCTCGCGGATGCGTTCGACCACCAACTCTTCGGATACCGCACCGGCCAGTTCGGCGCCGTGGTCGCGGGCCAGTACAGCCAACAGCAAGTCGAGTACCGACATGCCGCCGCACGCAGTCAGGCGGTCGCGATCCCAGTCGAACAGATGGCTGGTAGCAATGACTTTCGGGAAACGTTCGGTGAAATCGTCTTGCCAACGCCAATGCACGGCGGCGCGATAACCGTCGAGCAAACCCAGTTGTGCCAATGGGTAAACACCGGCAGACAACCCGCCGATTACACACCCGGCGCGCACCAGTTGTTTGAGTCCACTGCTGAGCGCTGGCGCGAGCGAGGTCGGCGGCTCGTCGGCGAGCAGGAACAGTTTCTGGAAGTTTTCGAGCTTGCCGGCCCACGGTTCACCGGGCAATTGCCAGGCGCCTTCGGTCGGCGGTTCGGCCTGCAAAAACGACAGTTCGTAGACAACGTCAGGATGCACACGCTGGGCAACACGCAAGGCCTCCTCAGCCAGCGCAAGCGTCAGTGCTTTAGTGCTGGGCCAAATCAGGAAACCAATTCGATGGGCAGTCATGGCGGGCAATCCGAAACAAAGAACAGAATGAAGGCATGGGCCAAGGCTAGCCTGTAAATGAACACAAATCTTGAAACCGATGGAGATCAAATTGTGGGAGCTGGCCTGCCAGCGATGGCGGTGAGTCTGTGCCAGATGCAAACTGACCCACCGCTATCGCTGGCAGGCCAGCTCCCACAGGGATAGGGGCCGGCCTCTAAATCGCGAAGCATGCACTATCGCGGTGCACAACGGCAGTCCTGATTATTTCAAGCTGCCGGATAAAAATTGTTGCAGGCGTTCGGACTGTGGATTGACCAGCACCTCACGCGGGTTGCCGCTTTCTTCGACGACACCTTTGTGCAGGAATACCAGCTGGTTCGACACTTCACGGGCGAAGCCCATTTCGTGCGTCACCACCACCATGGTCCGGCCTTCCTGCGCCAGGGCCTGCATGACTTTCAGCACATCACCGACCAACTCAGGGTCGAGAGCCGAAGTCGGTTCGTCGAACAGCATCACCTCAGGCTCCATCGCCAGCGCACGGGCAATCGCCACACGCTGCTGCTCGCCGCCGGACATGTGGCCCGGGTAAGCGTCTTTGCGATGGGCCACACCGACCTTGTTCAGGTAGTGCTCGGCCTTCTCGCGGGCTTCGGTCTTGGACATGCCGAGCACGTGGACCGGCGCTTCCATGATGTTTTCCATCGCGGTCATGTGCGACCACAGGTTGAAATGCTGGAACACCATCGACAGGCGCGAACGCATGCGTTGCAGCTGTTTCGGGTCGGCCGCCTTCAGCGCGCCTTCCTTGTTGGCGACCAGTTTCAGCTCTTCATTGTTGAGCAGAATCTTGCCGGCATGCGGTTGCTCGAGCAGGTTGATGCAGCGCAGGAAAGTACTTTTGCCGGAGCCACTGGAGCCGATGATGCTGATCACATCGCCAGCCGCCGCTTTCAGGGACACGCCCTTGAGCACTTCGTGACTGCCATAGCGTTTATGCAGGTCTTGGACTTCAAGCTTGTACATGCGGTCGGTTCTCACAAAAACAGTCAGTCAGTCGTTGAGCAAGCGCCCGTGACGCAGCGCTTCGCGCCCCGCCACCTTGGCCAGCCAGAAACCGGGTTGGGCATAACGCAGCCGTTCAATGGCAAACAGCACCCCGGACGTACCAGCACACACCGTGCTGACCCGATCCGATAACGGATCGATCACTTCGAAAATCTCATCGCCGGCGTCAATCCACTCACCGGGTTTACGCAAGTAACTGATCACGCCAGGGTGCGGCGCGAACAGCAATTCAGTGCCTTCGAACGGCATGCCTTCGCAAGCGTCTTGCGCAGGTTTTGGCCATTCGCCGCTGATCAAGCCTTGCTCGGCAAGGAACGCCAGAATGCCTTCGGCGTATGCGCTGGCTTCAGCGCGACCGGTATCGGCCTGACCACCCAGTTCAATGGTAGTCGCCAGGCAAGCCAGGGGAATCTGTGCATCCGGAAACAGACGCGACAAACGCAACCACGGCAGCGAGCAGGCTTCGTCAAACGAACTGCCGCCAGAATCTTCCGCCAGCAGGCCCACCTTCACGTCCAGGTGCGCGGCCAACGAACGCCATTGCGGCCAGTGTTGCGGCAAGGCGTACATGTGCAGCGCCGCTTCGGCATCGCAATGCAGGTCCAGCACCACGTCAGCGGTGCAGGCATGGCTGAGCAGAATGCGCTGCATGCCTTGCAACTGACTGGCGGCGGGCGGCAATGCGGCGAGCACATCGCTCATGGCCTGACGGATCAGCTGAATATTGGCGTGCGGATCATCACCCAGGTGCCCGTCCAGCTCGGCGGCCACTGGCGCGCTCAGCTCGACAAAATCCCGGTTGAAGTTCTTGCCGCTGCCCGCCTCGAAACGTCCTTGATGATTGCCCTGAAGCAGTTGGCCGAGGCCCAATGGGTTGGCCACCGGCACCAGTTCGATCACACCGTTGAGCAAGCCTTGGGCTTCGAGTTCGGTCAGGCGCTTTTTCAGCTCCCAGGCCGTGCGCATACCCGGCAGTTCATCGGCGTGCAGGCTGGCCTGGATGTAGGCCTTGCGCTCGCCACTGCCGAAGCGGAACACCGAAATCTGGCGTTCGCTGCCCAAGTGGCTCCACGGCAATGAATGATCGATGCGTTCCATATCAGTGCTTCCGCGGGGCCAGATAGCCCAGCCAGCGGCGCTCGGCCAGTTTGAACATCCGCACCAGAATGAACGTCAGGCACAGGTAGAACACGCCGGCGGTGATGTAGGCTTCGAACGGCAAGTAGTACTGAGCGTTGACCGTGCGCGCGGCACCGGTGATGTCGATCAGGGTCACGATGGACGCCAGACTGGTGGTCTGCAGCATCATGATCACTTCGTTGCTGTACTGCGGCAGCGCCCGGCGCAGGGCCGACGGCAGCAGGATGCGCTTGTACATTTTGTAGCGCGACATGCCCATCGCCTTGGCCGCTTCGATCTCACCGTTCGGCGTAGCGCGCAGGCTGCCGGCGATGATTTCAGCGGTGTAGGCACTGGTGTTGATCGCGAAGGCCAGGCACGCACAGAACGTCGCGCTGGACAGCCATGGCCAAAGGAAGCTTTCACGAACCGCTTCGAACTGCGCCAGACCGTAGTAGATCAAAAACAGCTGCACCAGCATCGGCGTGCCGCGGATCACGTAGGTGTAGAGCCAGGCGCTCATGTTGACGGCCGCGTTTTTCGACACGCGCATCAAGCCCAGCGGCAACGCGCACAGCAAACCGAAAAACAGCGACAGCGCGAGCAATTTGAGGGTGGTCAGCAGGCCGCCGAAGTACAGCGGCAGGGCCTCCCAAATGACGTTGTAGTCGAAGATCATAGATCAGCCGCCCTTACGCCTACCGAGTAGCGCTTCTCAAGGTGACGCAATGCGAGCAACGAGACGCTGGTGATCACCAGGTACATTGCCGCTACTGCGAGGAAGAAGGTGAAAGGCTCGCGGGTGGCATCTGCCGCCTGCTTGGCCTTGAACATCATGTCTTGCAGCCCCACCACCGAAATCAGCGCGGTGGCCTTGGTCAGTACCAGCCAGTTGTTGGTGAAACCCGGAATCGCCAAGCGAATCATCTGTGGCACCAACACCCGGAAGAACACCTGAAAACTGCTCATGCCGTACGCCATGCCCGCTTCTGCCTGACCTTTGGGGATTGCCATGAAGGCACCGCGGAAGGTTTCCGACAGGTACGCACCGAAGATGAAGCCCAGGGTGCCGATACCGGCGGCCAACGGGTTCAGGTCGATGTAGTCGTCAAAGCCGAGCATCGGCGCGACGCGGTTGAGCAGGTCCTGACCGCCGTAGAAAATCAGCAGGATCAACACCAGGTCAGGAATACCGCGGATCACCGTGGAATACAGGTCGCCCAGCCAGGCCAGCCAGCGAATCGGGGACAGACGCAGCGCAACGCCGATCAGACCCAGAACAATGGCCAGGACCATGGACGACAAGGCGAGCTGAAGCGTCAGCCATGCACCATCGAGGATGACAGCCCCGTAGCCTTTCAACATGATTCAGGTCCTCGAAAAGGGGGATGAAAAAATGGCGCAAACCTCAGAGATCCTGTTGCTTGCGCCATTTCGGACTTGTCGCCGGGGCGTTTTACTTGCCGTAGATATCGAAGGCGAAGTACTTGTCCTGGATTTGCTTGTACTTGCCGTTCTCACGAATGGCGGTGATCGCGGTGTTGATCTTGTCTTTCAGCGCGTCACCCTTGCGAACGGCGATACCTACACCGTCGCCGAAGTATTTGACGTCGGTGAACGCCGGGCCAACGAAGGCGAAACCTTTGCCAGCGTCGGTTTTCAGGAAACCGTCATCCAGCAGCGTAGCGTCTGCCACGGTGCCGTCGAGGCGGCCAGCAGCCACGTCGAGGTAAATTTCGTTCTGCGAGCCGTAAGGCTTGATCTCGGCACCCAGCGGAGCCAGCACTTCACGGGCGAAACGCTCGTGGATCGAACCACGTTGCACGCCGATGTTCTTGCCCTTGAGCTCAGCCAGGCTGTCGCTGACTGGAGTGCCGGCCTTCATGACCAGGCGAGCCGGAGTGTTGTAGTACTTGTTGGTGAAGTCCACGGACTTCTTGCGGTCTTCAGTGATCGACATGGACGACAGGATCGCGTCGATCTTGCGCACTTTGAGTGCCGGGATCAGGCCGTCGAACTCTTGCTCGACCCATACGCACTTGACCTTCATCTCTTCGCACAGCGCATTGCCGATGTCGTAGTCGAAACCAACGATGCTGCCGTCCGGCGCCTTGGAGGCAAACGGAGGGTAAGCTGCTTCGATACCGATTTTTACGGGCTTGTCATCGGCGAAAGTCGGCAGGGACAGCACGGACAGTGCCAGGGCGCCAAGCAGCACGAGTTTCTTCATCTTGGGACTCCATCGGTAAAGGGCTAAAACGGCAGAGTGAGCGATAGCCCAATATGCGAATGAGTGGAACCGCAAAGCGGTGCTGCGTCGGAGCAATTGCGCGCTTTTTTCAACGCGAGCAACAACGAGCGAGTGATCGGCATTCTAACGACAGGCCCGAAGCCGATATTTCTTCAATGCGACAACTAATTACAGAAGCACCGAGAAAGCCGCTTGGGCGCGTTGACAGCCTTGCAAATTCATGCAAGAGCAAAAGACAGTGAACCGATCTATGCTGCAAATTGCGGGCCTATTATTGGCAAACCCTTCTAATCCGGCAAGCGCAGCGTTGTGTCTTATTTTTTATGGCAGGTTCAGAGGCCTTGAAACAGGGCTTTGCGTTTCCCAATGCCTCGTTATTGGACGCACGGTTACACATTCAGTTACTTGAACGGTGACGGGTAACAGTGGAAAACACCCTACAAGCGAAACCGATAATTATTGGCCGTTGTTGATGTCGATCGTTCCCACGCTCCGCGTGGGAATGCATCCCGTGACGCTCTGCGTCACAGCTCAACGGCGGACGCGGAGCGTCCATGGCAGCATTCCCACGCGGAGCGTGGGAACGATCGAAACCCCAGACAATAAAAAGCCCCGCCAGGCGCAATGCCGGGCGGGGCTTTGGTGACTCAGGAACGGCGGGTTAAGCGACGTTCATGGTCTTGTGCGTATCAATCAAGTGCTGCACCACACCCGGATCGGCCAGGGTGGAAATATCCCCCAACCCATCGTATTCGGCCGTGGCAATCTTGCGCAGAATGCGGCGCATGATCTTGCCCGAACGGGTTTT
>NZ_JBYTAJ010000049.1:0-31066 GCF_058788075.1 Pseudomonas sp. FW305-20
GCTTACCCAAGCCCCGCCATACCCCCGTGCTACCCGCACCCCGCATCAAACCCACATCCCTGGGTGTTCGACCATAATAATTCGCTCCACTGGGGCACATGACTGTCAGGGATAACCGCATGACGACCAGCACGACTTATAACGACGCCGCGCCTGCACAACCGACGAACTCCGCCACCCGCGTGGCGACCGCGAGTTTCATCGGCACCGCCATCGAGTTCTACGATTTCTACGTCTATGCCACTGCCGCTGCGCTGGTGATCGGTCCGGTGTTTTTTCCGCAGACCTCCGGCACGGCCCAGATGCTGTCGGCGTTCCTCACCTTCGGCATCGCCTTCCTGGCTCGACCGCTGGGATCGGCGCTTTTCGGTCACTTCGGCGACCGTATCGGGCGCAAATCGACACTGGTTGCCTCGCTGCTGCTGATGGGCGTATGCACCACGCTGATCGGCGTGCTACCGGGTTACGACAGCATCGGCGCCTGGGCGCCGATCCTGCTTTGCGTGCTGCGCTTCGGCCAAGGCCTGGGGCTCGGCGGCGAATGGGGCGGCGCGGCGTTGCTGGCGACGGAGAATGCACCAAAGGGCAAACGCGCCTGGTTTGGCATGTTCCCGCAACTCGGCCCCTCGATTGGTTTCCTCGCGGCCAACGGCCTGTTTCTGACGCTGGCCATGACCCTGGACGACGAGCAGTTCCGCTCGTGGGGCTGGCGGATTCCGTTCCTGCTCAGTGCCGCGCTGGTGATGGTTGGCCTGTACGTGCGCCTCAAGCTTCACGAAACCCCGGTGTTTGCCAACGCAATGGCGCGCCAGGAACGGGTGAAAATCCCATTGGTCGAGCTGTTCAGCCAATATTGGGCACCGATGCTGCTGGGTGCCGGATCGATGGTGGTGTGCTACGCGCTGTTCTATATCTCGACGGTGTTTTCGCTGAGCTATGGCGTGTCGACGCTCGGCTACACCCGCGAGACCTTCCTCGCGCTGCTGTGCTTCGCCGTGCTGTTCATGGCCGCCGCCACGCCGCTGTCGGCCTTGGCCAGTGATCGATACGGGCGCAAACCGGTGCTGATCATCGGCGGTGTGCTGGCGATTCTGTCCGGCTTCCTGATGGAGCCCCTGTTGACCCAAGGTTCGACCTGGGGCGTGGCGCTGTTCCTGTGCATCGAACTGTTTCTGATGGGCGTGACGTTTGCGCCGATGGGCGCGTTGCTGCCGGAGCTGTTTCCAACCCACGTGCGTTATACCGGTGCATCGGCGGCCTACAACCTGGGCGGCATTGTCGGAGCGTCGGCGGCACCGTTCTTCGCACAGAAGTTGGTGGCGATGGGTGGTTTGAGTTATGTCGGCGGGTATGTGTCGGGGGCGGCGGTGCTCAGCTTGATTGCTGTGCTGTGCCTGAAGGAAACGCGCGATAACGATCTGAATCGGGTGGCTTAAAAAGCCAGAGCATCGCGAGCAGGCTCACTCCCACAGGGGGACCGCGTTCTGTCAAAAGAACGCGCCCCCCCTGTGGGAGTGAGCCTGCTCGCGATGGGCGCGACTCGGTTACAACTCTACAACAACAGCTTGGGACGCGCGGGTCGCTTTAGCCCGTGCAGCCTCGATCGACTCATCCCGCGCCAACGCCACACCCATCCGGCGCTGACCATTGACCTCAGGCTTGCCAAACAGACGCAACGCCGTATCCGGCTCGCTCAACGCAGCACCGAGATTGGCGAAAGCCGTCTGAGTCGACTGCCCTTCCACCAGAATCACCGCCGAAGCCGATGGCCCGAACTGACGGATCAATGGAATCGGCAGGCCCAGAATCGCCCGTGCGTGCAGTGCGAATTGCGACAGGTCCTGGGAAATCAACGTCACCAGACCGGTGTCATGTGGACGCGGCGAGACTTCGCTGAACCAGACTTGATCGCCTTTGATGAACAGCTCGACACCAAACAGACCACGGCCACCCAAGGCTTCAGTGACGGCTTTGGCAACGCGCTCGGATTCGGCCAGGGCAATCGGGCTCATGGCTTGTGGCTGCCACGATTCCTGATAGTCGCCCTTCTCCTGACGGTGGCCGACTGGCGCGCAGAACGTCGTGCCGCCAACGTGGCGCACGGTCAACAGGGTGATTTCGTAGTCAAAGTCGATAAAGCCTTCGACGATCACGCGGCCTTTACCGGCACGACCGCCTTCTTGCGCGTAATCCCAAGCGGTTTTCACGTCATCGGCACTGCGCAGCAGGCTCTGGCCTTTACCTGACGAGCTCATCACCGGTTTGACCACACAGGGGAAACCGAGGTCTTCGACAGCCTTGCTGTAATCCTCGAAGGTGTCGGCAAAGTGGTACGGCGAGGTCGGCAAGTCCAGTTCTTCAGCGGCCAGGCGACGGATGCCTTCGCGGTTCATGGTCAGCTGCGCGGCGCGAGCCGTCGGGATCACGGTGAAGCCTTCGGCTTCCAGCTCCACGAGGGTCGCGGTGGCAATGGCTTCGATTTCCGGCACGATGAAATGCGGCTTTTCGGCTTCGATCACCGCACGCAGGGCGGCGCCGTCGAGCATGTTGATCACATGGCTGCGATGCGCGACCTGCATGGCCGGCGCGTTGGCGTAGCGATCCACGGCAATCACTTCAACGCCCAGGCGTTGCAGCTCGATCACCACTTCCTTGCCCAACTCACCACAGCCACACAGCAGTACGCGGGTCGCGGTTGGCGACAATGGAGTTCCGATACGGGTCATCTCAGGTCCTCAAAGGAGCGGATCATCGAGGGACGCGACGCCTGGCGCGCTTCCCATGGGGAGAAAGCGCGGCATTTTACATGAACCGGCGGGTTTGGCTTCAGCTGACGACTGCCTGCTTGCGCAAGCGCCAGGCCATCACGATCCACACCACGGTCACACCCGCGAACTTCGAGCCCATGGCCGTGAGGATCACGCCTGGAGTAAAAGCATCGATCATGCCGAAGAAAATGAAGGTATCGAGGGGAATGCTCAGCGCCGAACTTATCCACAGGCGGTCGTGCAAGGGACGCTTGGTGATGCTGAACACCAGCCAGTCAATGCACTCCGAGACGGCGAACGCTGTGGCGCTGGCCAGCGCGATGGAGGGATCGGATGTCACGTAGGACAACACCAGCGCTGCCAGCATCGCCACGATTGCGCCATGGCCGAAACGGGTTTGCACCATGTCGCGCAAAACGAAGATCAAACCACCCCAGGCCGACCAGATGATGTCCAGGTGCGGGGCGGTGGAAAAGGCGTAGTTGGTCAGCACGACGCTGCTGATGTAGGCGATCAGGAAGAGCATGGGACGGCGGGATACCTGTCAATTTGGCGGACAGGGTACTTTGCACCAAACCCAAACGCGAATCCTGTAGCAGCTGTCGAGCCTGCGAGGCTGCGTTCGGCTGCGAAGCAGTCGTGAATCCTGTGCACGCGGTTTGCCTGGAAGACCGAGGTGCCTGATTTTGCGACCGCTTCGCCCGAACGCGGACCGAGCCGAACGCAGGCTCCGCCAGCTGCTACAAGTTAGGAGTTTTGCCGATCATCCAGAGAATCCCGCTGGATTTGGCCCGCTCATGACACAACCCCAACACCGTGCGCCGCTCTTCGTTGTCCATCCGACTCCAGCGGGTGATCTCTTCCACGGTGCGCTGACACCCGGTGCAAATATCGTCCTCGTCCAGCGCGCAGATATTCACGCAAGGCGATCGAACCGGGCGTTCGGGCGTGCTCATTGTTCCTGCTCAACCAGATCGCGGGCATAACGTTGTGAGTTATGCACATAGTGAGCAGCGCTGGCTTCCAGCATTTTTTTCTGCGGTTCGGTCAGCTCGCGCACCACTTTGCCGGGGGAACCCATGACCAGCGAACCGTCAGGAATCTCCTTGCCCTCACCGATCAATGAGTTGGCGCCGATGATGCAGTTCTTGCCGATTTTCGCGCCGTTGAGGATCACCGCGTTAATCCCGATCAAGCTGTAATCGCCCACCGTGCAGCCATGAAGCATGGCGTTATGGCCGATGGTCACGCCGGTGCCGATGGTCAGGGGATAACCCATGTCGGTGTGCATCACCGTGCCATCCTGGACGTTGCTGTTCTTGCCGATCAGGATCAGTTCGTTGTCGCCACGCAGCACCGCGTTGAACCAGACGTTGGCGCCCTCTTCCAGCTTGACCTTGCCCACCAGAACGGCATTGGGTGCGACCCAGCTCTGCGGATGGGTTTCGACACGGGCGTCGCCCAGGCGATATTTCATCTTGTTGTCCTCAAGGCCAGGCTGGCTCACTTGCAAAAATCGGCTTCACGCCATACGGGCGATGGCGTCAGGTATTGATAAATGTCTTGGGTGGCTGGTGCAGGCTGATTTTGGCGTCATAGAGCAGGTTGATCAACTCGACGATCATAATCGCCGTGAGGCCCCAGATTTTGTACTCGCCATAACGATAGCTCGGCACGTACCAACTGCGGCCCTGGTAATCGATTCGATGGGTGTGCTCGCGTGGGTCCTTGCGGAAGAACTCCAGCGGTACGCTGAAAACGGCGGCAATCTCGGCATCGTTGGCCCGGTACTCGACAAAGTCCGGAATCACACCGACATAGGGTGTGACCTTGATGCCGTGCAGGGAGATCAACGGGCTCAGCGGGCCGATCACTTCGACCAGCCCCGGCGGCAGGCCGATTTCTTCTTCAGCTTCGCGCAGGGCGGTGAAAACAAGGTCCGGGTCTTCAGGGTCGCGTCGCCCGCCGGGAAAGGCAACTTCGCCGCCATGGGTCGAGAGCCCGCTGGCGCGCAGGGTCAGAACCAGTTCCGGCTCGTCGCTGCGGGTGATGGGCACCAGCACGGCGGCTTCAGGGAAACGTTTATCGGTTTCCAGTGTGCTTGGGGTGTGATTGCTAACTCGGTGAAGTAGCTCGTCCAGCATGAGTCTTCTCGATTTGTTCTCTATCTCGCATCATGCACCAATCGAACCGGCCGCCCAACCCCATAAACACTGCATGTCGCTAAACGACAACTTGCCGACAGACACCGCCGCACGCCAAGATAGGCGCAGCATTCAGGAACCCAAGCATGAAATTTTGCAGTCAGTGCGGCAACCCGGTGACCCAGCGTATTCCAGAGGGCGATTCGCGCCTGCGTTTTGTCTGTGACAGCTGTCAGGCGATTCACTACCAGAACCCCAATATCGTCGCCGGTTGCGTCGCGACCTGGGGTTCCAAGGTCTTGCTGTGCCGACGTGCCATCGAGCCTCGGCTCGGTTATTGGACCCTGCCCGCCGGCTTCATGGAAAACGGTGAAACCATCGAGCAGGCGGCCATTCGCGAGACGGCCGAAGAAGCCTGTGCGCGGGTGCGCAACCTGACCCTCTATACGTTGATCGACGTGCCGCACATCAGCCAGGTGCATGTGTTCTTCCGTGCCGAACTGGTGGACCTGGACTTTGCCGCCGGCCCCGAAAGCCTGGAAGTGCAGCTTTTCGACGAAGCCGACATCCCGTGGTCCGAGTTGGCTTTCCGCACAGTGGGCCGTACCTTAGAATGCTTCTTCGCTGACCGGCGGACCGAGGTCTACCCCGTGCGGTCCGAGTCAATCCCGCCGCTCGCTCAGCCTGCCAACACATAAGCTCCTGGCTCTAAAATCACCTATAACTTATATAGTCGCGACACCTTTTAGGGATATCGTTTCAATGCGCTGGTTGCTTGCCCTGTTTTGCTTGGCGTTCGTCGCTGTTTCCCAGGCTTCCGTTGCGGAAACGCTGGACGGCAAAGTCATCGAAAAAGTCCTGGTGCTCAAGTCCGCCCATCAATTGCAATTGATCAATGACGGCAAGCCAATCAAGACCTATCGCATTTCCCTGGGCAAACGCCCCAAGGGGCCGAAGCTGATGGAAGGCGACAAACGCACGCCTGAAGGTTTCTATTGGCTGGACTGGCGCAAGGTCAGCGATAAATTCAACCTGGCGATGCACATCTCCTACCCGAACATCAGCGATTCCGCGCGTTCCCGGCGTGAAGGCGTGGACCCCGGCGGCATGATCATGATCCATGGCACCCCGGACACGGAAGAAAACCCCGAGGACCTGTTCCACACGCTGGACTGGACCGACGGCTGCATTGCCATGCGCAACATGGACATGCGCGAGGTTTGGGGTTTGGTGCCGGACGGCACGATGATCGAAATCCGCCCGTAATCCCCCTTCTATGATCGTTCCCACGCTCTGCGTGGGAACGATCAATTGGGCTACCTTTGGTCGCTCATCAAAAAATAAATTCAAAAGATCGCAGCCTGCGGCAGCGCCTACCGGGTAGATACCAATTCACCGTGTAAGAGCTGCCGCAAGCTGCGATCTTTGCGCTAAAAACTCCCACCGCTAATACCACTTCAAACCATCAACCCTATTGCCCATCAATCCGGGCAGGCTTTCCAGCGCCAACCGCAAAGTGGTCTCATTGACATGGTATTTAAGTGGTATTAGGTTTCGTCTCACCACCGGGCGACAACAATCCTATATCCGCATCGGACCAAACCTACATGAATGACCTCCAGGCCCTACGCCCTGACGACACCCAGCCCACGCCGTTGTACCTGCAACTGGCGCGTAATCTGGAAACGGCGATCCATGCCGGCCAGTGGAAAGCCGAACAGGCCATGCCGTCGGAGCGCAACCTCAGCGAAATGCTGGGCATCTCCCGCGTCACCGCCCGCAAGGCACTGGAAGTTCTGTTCGAACAAGGCCTGATTCGCCGCAACCAGGGTTCCGGCACCTTCATCACCCCACGCCTGGAACAACCGCTGTCGCGCCTCTCGGGTTTCAGCGAGATGCTGCGGCTGAAAGGCTTCGTCCCCGGCTCGCAATGGCTGGAACGGGAAATCACTCCGCCGACCCACGAAGAACTGATCCGCCTGGGCCTCTCGCCGAACGACAAGGTTGCGCGGCTAAAGCGTCTGCGCAAAGCCGACGACACGGTGATGGCGATCGAGATGAGCACCCTGCCCGCCTCGATCATTCCCAAGCCGCAAGCGGTGGGCGACTCCCTGTACGAATACCTCGACGGCATCGGCAAGCCGATCGTCCGTGCCTTGCAGCACATTCAGGCGATCAACGCCTCGGACGAATTCGCCACCCTCGTGGGCATCGCCCCCGGCACCGCCATGTTGCTGATGACCCGGGTCGGCTACCTGGAAGACAACACGCCGATCGAAGTCACCGACACCTATTGCCGCAACGACTACTACGACTTTGTCGCAGAGCTTCGCCGCTAAAAGATTGCCGCCAATCGAGCAACGAGAACCGATCATGTCCGAAGACAATATCCTCACCGCCCACGGCTGGGTTCGCGGCCGGCTGATTCACGAACACGGCAAGGTCGTCTCGATCGAAGGCCAACCGTGCGATCCGGCCGACAACGACCTGCCTTACCTGCTTCCGGGTTTCATCGACCTGCACGTTCATGGCGGCGGCGGCAAAGACATCATGGAAGGTGCGCCAGCCTTCGAGACCATCACCAAAACCCACGTGCGTTTCGGCACGACCTCGCTGCTGGCGACCACCATGACCGCGCCGCCTGCAGAAATTTCCAGCGTGCTCAAAGCCGTTGGCGAGTACTGCGAGCGGCGTCCGAAAGGCAGCGCCCGAGTCCTCGGCGTGCACCTCGAAGGTCCGTACATCAACCCCGGAAAACTCGGCGCGCAACCGAATTTCGCCCACACCGCGTTGATAGCCGAAGTCGAAGAATACCTGGCACTGGCGCCAATCCGAGTGATCACCATCGCCCCGGAAATCGCCGGCCACGACGCCTTGATCCGTGACCTCAGCGCTCGCGGCGTGCGCATGCAAATCGGCCATACCCTGGGCAGTTACGAGGAAGGCGTTGCCGCGCTTGAAGCCGGCGCCAGCAGTTTCACTCACCTCTACAACGCCATGAGCCCGCTGCATCACCGCGAGCCGGGCATCGTCGGCGCGGCACTGGCTCACGCCAAATACGCCGAACTGATTCCGGATTTGCTGCACGTACACCCCGGCGCCATCCGTGTGGCCTTGCGTTCGATCCCGTGCCTGTATTGCGTCACCGATTCGACCGCCGCAGCGGGTATGCCCGACGGTGAGTACAAGCTCGGCAGCCACACCGTGACCAAATGCCTGGGCGGCGTGCGCTTGCCCGACGGCACGCTGGCCGGCAGCACACTGACCATGGATCAGGCCCTGCGCAATCTGGTGAAGATCGGTTTGCCCATTGCCGAGGCCTCGCAACGTCTTTCGCAATTCCCCGCCGACTACCTCGGCCTCAACGAACGCGGGCGCCTGCAACCCGGCGCCTGGGCCGACTGCGTGCGGCTCGATCGCTCACTCACACTGACCGCCGTCATGGTCGAAGGAGAAGACATTGACTTCAAAAATGCTTGAAGAGGCGCTGTCCTCGTTCGAGGCCGTGCAAGCCCAATTGCAAGAGCTCGACCCGCAGATGATCGAGATCGCCGGGCGCCTGCGCCGTCAGCCGCCGCAAGTGGTGATGACCGTCGCTCGTGGCAGCTCCGATCATGCCGCCAGTTACTTCGCCTACCTGACCATGCAGCAATTGGGCTTCCCGGTGGCGTCGTTGCCGATGTCGGTGGTGACCATGCTGCAAGCGCCATTGAAGGTCAGCGGCCAAGTGGCGTTCGCCTTTTCGCAGTCCGGGCAAAGTCCCGATCTGGTGAACAGCATGCGCCTGCTGCGCAAGCGCGGCGCCCTGAGCATCTCGATGGTCAATGCCGAGAGTTCGCCGCTGGAGGCCGCGTGTGAGTTCAGCCTGCCGCTGTGTGCCGGCACCGAAAGTAGCGTTGCGGCAACCAAGAGTTTTATCGCCACTCTCAGCGCCAGCGCCCGTCTGATCGGCCACTGGAAAGAGGACGTGGAATTGCTTGAGGCCGGCCTCGCCCTGCCGGAAGGTTTGCGCGAAGCGGCGAAACAGGACTGGAGCCTGGCCATCGATGCCTTGCGTGATTGCCAGCGCCTGATGGTGATTGGCCGTGGCGCCGGTTTCGCCATCGCCCAGGAAGCCGCGTTGAAATTCAAGGAAACCTCGGCGATCCAGGCCGAAGCCTTCAGCAGCGCCGAGGTCCGCCACGGCCCGATGGCGTTGATCGACGAACATTATCCACTGCTGATCTTCGCCCCGCGCGGCGCCGAGCAAGCCGGTTTGCTGAGCCTCGCCACCGACATGCGTCAGCGCGGTGCCCGCGTATTGCTGGCCGCACCCGATGACATTGCCGAACGCGACCTCACCCTGACCCGCGCCGAACACCCGGCCCTCGACCCGATTCTGGCCATCCAGAGTTTCTACGTCATGGCCGCCGGTCTGGCCGTCGCCCGAGGCATGGACCCGGACCAGCCACGGCACTTGAGCAAAGTGACCCGCACCCATTGAGCGGGAAACCCTGTAGCAGCTGTCGAGTGAAACGAGGCTGCGATCTTTTCAACGCAGGATCAAAAAAAACGCAGCCTCGTTTCACTCGACAGCTGCTACAGGGCGAGTTGATCCGAAAGGGCAAGTTGATCCGAACCGTAGTTTTTACTGATGAGACCGAGCCATGCACAACAATAATAAAGAGCTGACCCTCAGCGCCCCGCTCAGCGGCCCGGTGCTCACGCTCGCCAAAGTCCCGGACCCGGTGTTCGCCAGCGGCGCCATGGGCGACGGGATCGCCATCGATCCGCTGAACGACACCCTCCACGCCCCGTGCGCCGGTGTCGTGGTACACGTCGCGCGCACCGGCCACGCCGTTACCTTGCGTGCCGACAACGGCGCCGAATTGCTGCTACACCTGGGCCTCGACACGGTCGCGTTGCAGGGCGAAGGCTTCTCGATGCTGGTCAAGGAAGGTGCGCGGGTCAGCAACGGCCAGCCGCTGTTGCGCTACGACCTGGACAAGGTCGCGCAGCAGTGCAAAAGCCTGGTCAGCCTGATGATCCTGACCAACAGCCAGGACTTTCAGGCGCGACCGATCACGCTGAAGTCAGTGAAAGTGGGCGAGCCATTGCTGCACATCATTCGTCGGCACGCGTCGGGCGCGCAGACCGAAGCGGAGCTCTGCGGGGAAGCGATTCATGGCCACATTCGCATCGCCCATCGCGGCGGTTTGCATGCCCGTCCGGCAGCGCTGATTCGCCAGACGGCGCAAGGTTTCAAGAGCCAATCGCAGCTGCACTTCGCTGGCAAATCGGCGACCTGCGACAGCTTGATCGGCTTGATGGGTTTGGCCGTCGGCGAGCAGGACGAGGTTCAGGTCAGCTGCCAGGGCCCGGACGCCGAAGCCGCGTTGCAAGCATTGCTGATCGCCTTATCCACAGCGCTGGCCGAAGACAGCCACGCCGCCGCGCCGACACCGATGGCCCGACGTACTCGAGCGGCCGAAGCGGGCGTGCTGCACGGTGTTTGTGCCGCTCCCGGCCTGGTGGGCGGGCCGTTGTTCCGCTTGAACGCCATCAGCCTGCCGGTGGATGCCGGCAACCATGATCCCGAGCAACAGCGGCTCGTTCTCGACTCCGCGCTGACGGTTGTGCGCAGTGAAATCGAGCACACGCTGACCCAAGCCAGGAAACATAAAAACACCGACGAAGAAGCGATCTTCGCCGCACACCTGGCCCTGCTCGAAGACCCGGCGCTGCTGAACGCAGCCAACACCTCCATCGACCAAGGCATGGCCGCAACCCACGCCTGGAGCCGATCGATCGACGTCCAGTGCGAAGTGCTCCAGCAACTTGGCAGCCCGTTGTTGGCCGAACGCGCCAATGATCTGCGCGACCTCAAACAACGCGTGCTGCGCGCCCTGCTCGGCGAAAGCTGGCACTACGACGTGCCGGCCGGCGCCATCGTCGCTGCGCATGAACTGACGCCGTCCGATCTGCTGCAACTGAGCCAGCAAGGTGTTGCCGGGTTGTGCATGGCCGAGGGCGGCGCGACTTCCCACGTGGCGATTCTCGCTCGCGGCAAAGGTTTACCGTGCCTGGTCGCGCTGGGTTCTACGCTGCTGGATCAGCAGCAAGGCCAAGCGGTTGTGCTGGATGCCAATAACGGTCGTCTCGAACTAATGCCGAATGCCGAACGTTTGGCCGAGGTGCATCAGGCGCAACTCGATCATCAACAGCGCCGCGCCGAACAACAGTCCAAGGCTCACAGCCCGGCGCTGACGCTCGACGGCTTGCAGATTGAAGTCGCCGCCAATGTGGCCTCCAGCGCTGAAGCGGGTGATGCCTTGGCCAATGGCGCCGACGGCGTCGGCTTGCTGCGTACCGAGTTTCTGTTTGTGGATCGCAACACCGCACCGGACGAAGAGGAACAGCGCGCCGCCTATCAAGCCGTGCTCGACGCCATGGGCGACAAGTCGGTGATCATCCGCACCATCGACGTCGGCGGCGACAAACAACTCGACTATTTGCCACTGCCGGCGGAGGCCAACCCGGTGCTTGGCCTGCGCGGCATTCGCCTGGCTCAGGTCCGTCCGGAAATCCTCGATCAGCAATTGCGCGCCTTGCTGCACGTCAGCCCGCTGTCGCGCTGCCGGATCCTGCTGCCGATGGTGACCGAAGTCGATGAGTTGCTGCACATCCGCCAGCGTCTCGATGCGTTGTGCACTGAACTCGGTGTGCTTGAACGCCCGGAGCTGGGCGTGATGATCGAAGTCCCCGCCGCCGCGCTGCTGGCCGAGCAACTTGCAGAGCATGCGGACTTCCTGTCGATCGGCACCAACGACTTGTCGCAATACACCCTGGCCATGGACCGCGACCACGCCGGCCTCGCTTCGCGGGTCGACGCCATGCACCCGGCATTGCTGCGGCTGATCGCCCAGACCTGCGCCGGTGCTGCGCTGCATAACCGTTGGGTCGGTGTCTGCGGCGCGCTCGCCTCCGATCCGCTGGCCACCCCGGTACTGATTGGCCTGGGCGTCAGCGAGTTGTCGGTCAGCCCGGTGCAGATCGGTGAAATCAAGGATCGCGTCCGCCACCTGGACGCGAGCGAATGCCGACGCATCAGCCAGGGTTTGCTCAAGTTGAGCAGCGCCACTGCGGTGCGTCACGCCTGTCACCAGCAATGGCCTCTGAGCTGAGCTCTCAACAACAAAACAACAAGAACCCAGGGAGATTCGCCATGTATCAATACTTCATCGAAGGCCTGCAACGCCTCGGCCGCGCGCTGATGCTGCCGATCGCGATCCTGCCGATCGCCGGCCTGTTGCTGCGCCTGGGCGACACCGACCTGCTGAACATCGCGATCATCCACGACGCCGGCCAGGTCATCTTCGCCAACCTGGCAATGATCTTCGCCATCGGCATCGCCGTCGGTTTCGCCAAGGACAACAACGGCACTGCAGGCCTGGCCGGCGTCATTGGCTATCTGGTGATGATCTCCACCCTCAAGGTGCTCGACGCGAGCATCAACATGGGCATGCTCGCCGGGATCGTCAGCGGCTTGATGGCGGGCGCGCTGTACAACCGTTTCAAGGACATCAAACTGCCGGAGTACCTGGCGTTCTTTGGCGGCCGGCGCTTCGTGCCGATTGTCACCGGGTTCGCCGCCGTCGGCCTGGGCGTCATTTTCGGCTTGATCTGGCCGCCCATCCAACACGGCATCAACAGCTTCGGCACCTTGATGATGGAGAGCGGCAGCTTCGGCGCGTTCGTCTTTGGCGTATTCAACCGCTTGCTGATCGTCACCGGGCTGCACCACATCCTCAACAACATGGCGTGGTTCGTCTTCGGCAACTTCACTGATCCGACCACGGGCGCCATCGTCACTGGCGACTTGTCGCGCTACTTCGCCGGCGACCCGAAGGGCGGCCAGTTCATGACCGGTATGTTCCCGGTGATGATCTTCGGTCTGCCGGCCGCGTGCCTTGCGATGTACCGCAATGCTTTGCCGGAGCGCCGCAAGGTCATGGGCGGGATCTTTCTGTCGATGGCGCTGACGTCGTTTTTGACCGGTGTGACTGAGCCGATCGAATTCGCCTTCATGTTCCTCGCGCCGCTGCTTTTTCTAGTGCATGCGTTGTTGACCGGACTGTCGATGGCGATCACCAACCTGCTGAACATTCACCTCGGGTTTACGTTTTCCGGTGGCTTGATCGACATGATTCTCGGCTGGGGAAAATCCACCAACGGCTGGCGGATGGTACCGGTCGGCCTGGCGTATGCGGTGATCTACTACGGGGTGTTTGATTTCTGCATTCGTCGGTTCAACTTGAAGACGCCGGGGCGTGAAGATGTTCTCAATGGCGACAAAGTCGTCATCGCCGACAACGAACGGGCCGGCGCTTACATCAAGGCACTGGGCGGTGCGCAGAATTTGATCACCGTGGGTGCATGTACTACTCGGTTGCGGCTGGACATGGTGGATCGCAACAAGGCGAACGATGCGCAATTGAAAGCGCTGGGGGCGATGGCGGTGGTGCGTCCGGGCAAGGGCGGGAGTTTGCAGGTGGTGGTCGGGCCGATGGCGGACAGCATTGCCGATGAGATTCGCCTGGCGATGCCTGCTTTGGGGCGAGCGATCATTTCCTCCCCTGCTGCGGTGATCGATGCGCCGAAACTAGCTGCGGTGGCGCCGCTGGAAGCGCAGCAATGGCTGAATGCGTTGGGCGGCGGCGAGAACGTGTTGCAGATGGACTGCATCGCCATGACCCGGATTCGATTGCAACTGGCAGACGGCAAGGCGTTGTCGGAATGTGATCTGAAAGCGTTGGGATGCCTGGGTGTCAGTCAGTTGGAGGGCGGGATTTGGCATCTGCTGATTGGCGACAAGGCATCGAGTTTGAATGAGGCACTGGAGGCATTGGTGAATCGCAGTGAGGTGAGTGCCAAGGTTTAGATCCTGGCCCGATCGTTCCCACGCTCTGCGTGGGAATGCCGCCAGGGACGCTCCGCGTTCCGCTTCAGAATGTGACGCAGAGCGTCACGGGATGCATTCCCACGCAGAGCGTGGGAACGATCATTTTCAGGCAAAAAAAAAAACCCGCTGATCTTCATCAGCGGGTTTTTCATTTCAGCGGCAGGCGGATCAAAAATCCTCCAACCGCCACACCTCATAAGCCGGCGTCTCGTAGGGATGACTCTGCTTCAGAGCCTCCACTACCGCGCGAATCAACTCGTCGCTGACCACAAGCTCAACCTTCCATTCCTCAACCTGCTCGACCTGCCCCGCTTCCCCAATGAACGGCTGACTGCCATCCAGCGGGCGAAACTGACCGAGGCCGAGCACTTGCCAGGCGCAATGGTCGTACGCACCGATCCGTCCGCCACCGGCGGCGAATACGGCACTTTTCACGTCTTCGACGTGACTGGTTGGAACAAAAAAACTGAGCTTGTACACAGCGCTTAGTTCACCCGCTCTTAGTTCACCCAGACGCGCGCATTACGGAACATACGCATCCAAGGTGCGTCTTCGTTCCAGTCTTCCGAACGCCACGAGTTCTGCACGGCGCGGAACACACGTTCCGGGTGCGGCATCATGATCGTTACGCGACCGTCGCGGCTGGTCAAACCGGTGATCCCGCGCGGCGAGCCGTTCGGGTTGGCCGGGTAGTTTTCAGTGACCTTGCCGTGGTTGTCGACGAAACGCATCGCCACGCAACCGGACAGATCGGCTTCCAGCAACGCTTCTTCGCTGGCGAACTCGGCATGACCTTCACCGTGAGCAATAGCGATCGGCATACGCGAACCGGCCATGCCTTGCAGGAAGATCGAGTTCGATTCCTGGACCTGAACCATCGCCACACGGGCTTCGAACTGCTCGGAACGGTTACGCACAAAGTGTGGCCAGAACTCGCTGCCCGGGATCAGCTCGTGCAGGTTGGACATCATCTGGCAACCGTTGCACACGCCGAGGGTGAAGCTGTCGTTACGTTCGAAGAAGCCCTGGAACGCATCGCGAGCGCGGCTGTTGAACAGCGCGGACTTGGCCCAGCCTTCACCGGCGCCCAATACGTCGCCGTAGGAGAAACCGCCGCAAGCCACCAGACCTTTGAACTCGTTCAGGTCGACACGGCCGGCCAGAATGTCGCTCATGTGCACGTCGATTGCGTTGAAGCCGGCGCGGTCGAACGCGGCCGCCATTTCCACCTGACCGTTGACGCCCTGCTCACGCAGCACGGCAACCTGTGGACGGATGCCTTTCTTGATGTAAGGCGCGGCGACGTCCTGGTTGACGTCGTAGCTCAGCTTGACGCTCAGACCCGGGTTGTCTTCTTCCAGCAGCACGTCGAACTCTTGTTCGGCGCAGTCGGCGTTATCACGCAGGCGCTGGATCTGGTAGCTGGTCTCCGCCCACTGACGTTGCAGCAGACGACGCTGACCTTCGAACACGGTTTCGCCGTTGAAGGTGATGCTGATCTCGCCGTTGTTCATCGGCTGACCGATCACCGACACGCACTCGCCCAGACCGGCAGCGCTGAACTGCGCAAGGATGTCCGGAGTGGCGTCCTGGCGAACCTGGATCACGGCGCCCAGTTCTTCGTTGAACAGGATCGCGGCGATGTCGGCGGAAGTCTCGGCCAGACCATCGAGGTTCAGGCTCAGGCCGCAATGACCGGCGAAGGCCATTTCCACGACGCTGGTCAGCAGACCACCGTCGGAACGGTCGTGGTAAGCCAGCAAATGACCGTCGGCGTTGAGGCCCTGGATCACGGCGAAGAAGGCTTTGAGGTCTTCGGCGTCGTCGACGTCCGGCGCTTGCGAACCGAGCTTGCCGTGAACCTGGGCCAGGATCGAGGCGCCCATGCGGTTCTGGCCACGGCCCAAATCGATCAGGATCAGGTCGGTGGTGCCCTTGTCCATGCGCAGTTCCGGCGTCAGGGTCTGACGGATGTCAGCCACAGGCGCAAAACCGGTCACGATCAGGGACATCGGCGAGGTCACGGTCTTGTCGACACCTTCGTCGTTCCAGCGCGTGGCCATGGACATGGAGTCCTTGCCCACCGGAATGGTAATGCCCAGGTCCGGGCACAGCTCCATGCCGACTGCTTTCACGGTGTCGTACAGACGCGCATCTTCGCCTGGGTGACCGGCAGCGGACATCCAGTTGGCCGACAGTTTGATGTCGGAGATCTTGTTGATGCGCGAAGCCGCGATGTTGGTCAGGGTTTCGCCGATGGCCATGCGGCCCGACGCCGGAGCGTCCAGCAGTGCCAGCGGAGTACGCTCGCCCATGGCCATGGCTTCACCGGTGTACACGTCGAAGCTGGTAGCGGTAACGGCAACGTCAGCCACCGGAACCTGCCACGGGCCGACCATCTGATCACGGGCCACGAGGCCGGTGATGGTGCGGTCGCCGATGGTGATCAGGAAGCTTTTGCTCGCCACGGCCGGGTGATGCAGAACGCGTTCGACGCAGTCTGCGATCTCCAGGGTCGAAGGATCGAAATCATCGCCCAGTTCGTTTTCGCGAACAGCCGAACGGTGCATGCGCGGGGCTTTGCCCAGCAGCACTTCCAGTGGCATGTCCACCGGGCTGTTGCCGAAGTGACTGTCGGTGACCGTCAGTTGCGGTTCGGCAGTGGCTTCGCCGACCACGGCAAACGGGCAACGCTCACGTTCGCAGATCGCCTGGAAGCGTTCGAAGTCAGCCGGGCCGACCGCCAGAACGTAGCGTTCCTGGGATTCGTTGCTCCAGATTTCGTGCGGGGCCATGCCCGGCTCGTCGTTTGGAATGTTGCGCAGTTCGAAGCGACCGCCACGGTTGCCATCGTTGACCAGTTCCGGGAAGGCGTTGGACAGACCGCCCGCGCCGACGTCGTGGATGAAGCTGATCGGGTTGTGTTCACCCAACTGCCAGCAACGGTCGATGACTTCCTGGCAGCGACGTTCCATTTCCGGGTTTTCGCGCTGTACGGATGCGAAGTCCAGGTCTGCCGAGCTGGTGCCGGTGGCCATGGAGGAAGCCGCGCCGCCGCCCAGGCCAATCAGCATCGCCGGGCCGCCGAGGACGATCAGCTTGGAGCCAACGGTGATCTCGCCTTTCTGCACGTGTTCGGCACGGATGTTACCCATACCGCCGGCCAGCATGATCGGCTTGTGGTAACCGCGAACTTCGTCGCCACGCGGGGTGGTGATCGACTGTTCGAAGGTACGGAAGTAACCGGTCAGGGCAGGACGACCGAATTCGTTGTTGAACGCGGCACCACCCAGTGGGCCTTCGATCATGATGTCCAGCGCGGTCACGATGCGTTCAGGCTTGCCATACGGCACTTCCCACGGCTGTTCGAAGCCCGGGATTTGCAGGTTGGACACGGTGAAACCGGTCAGGCCAGCCTTTGGCTTGGCGCCGCGACCGGTAGCGCCTTCGTCGCGAATTTCGCCACCGGAACCGGTGGATGCGCCCGGGAACGGGGCAATCGCGGTCGGGTGGTTGTGAGTCTCGACTTTCATCAGGATGTGCACCGGTTCCTGCACCGCGCCGTACTGGCGGGTTTCAGGGTCCGGGAAGAAACGGCCGGCGACGTTACCGACGATCACCGAAGCGTTGTCCTTATAAGCCGACAGAACGCCTTCGCTGTGCATCACGTAGGTGTTCTTGATCATGCCGAACAGGCTTTTTTCCTGGCTCTGGCCGTCGATGTCCCAACTGGCGTTGAAGATCTTGTGACGGCAGTGCTCGGAGTTCGCCTGGGCGAACATCATCAGTTCGATGTCGTGGGGGTTGCGCTTCAAGCCGACGAAGGCGTTGACCAGGTAGTCGATCTCGTCTTCGGCCAGGGCCAGGCCCAGCTCGGTGTTGGCTTTTTCCAGCGCGGCGCGGCCGCCACCCAGTACGTCGATGGCAGTCAGCGGTTTCGGTTCGGCGTGGCTGAACAGGCCGGCGGCTTGTTCAAGGTTGCCGAGGACGATCTGGGTCATGCGGTCGTGCAGACCATCGGCAATAAGCTGCGCTTCAGCGTCGCTGAACTGGCCGGCGACGTAGAACGCGATGCCGCGCTCCAGGCGCTGGATTTTCGTCAGGCCGCAGTTGCGAGCGATGTCGCTGGCTTTACTGGACCATGGCGAGATGGTGCCGAAACGCGGCAACACCAGGAACAGACGACCGGTCGGCTCTTGTACCGGAACACTTGGGCCGTACTTCAGAAGGCGCGCGAGCACCTGCTGTTCGTCGCCGGTCAGGACGCCGGTGACTTCGGCGAAGTGAGCGAATTCAGCATACAAGCCACTGACAGCCGGAACTTTCTGGCTCAGTTGCTCAAGGAGTTTGCTGTGGCGAAAGGCAGAAAGGGCAGGAGCGCCGCGCAGGATCAACATCTTCGGGACAGCCTCGGGAAGGGGTGTGCTTTGAGGCCGTGCATTCTAGCCTAAACAGGCCGCGACATCACCCGAAACGGTACGGGCGGCTGCACCCGGGCGTCGGGCCGGGGGTTCGGACATAAAACAGGCACATGCCGAGCGTTATTTTTTCTGTCACAAAATGCTGTCCGGGCCCATTCCTGCGGGCTCATGAGCGGTTTTCAGTTGCCTAGCAGACAAGCCCATCGCTGTCGAGATATGGCGCTCGTGGTCCTTTGCGTATACTGCGCAGATGTTTTCCCCAACGGCTTTGCGTCCGCGGTTCGCCAAATGGCTGATCGCAACCGGACTCTTCCTAGTGCTCAGTGGCTGTGTTGATAAACCCAACACGCTGGAGCGCGTAAAGGAGGATGGCGTGCTGCGGGTGGTTACCCGAAACAGCCCCGCCACCTACTTTCAGGATCGCAACGGTGAAACCGGCTTCGAATACGAGCTGGTGAAGCGCTTCGCCGACGATCTGGGGGTGGAACTCAAAATCGAAACCGCCGACAACCTCGACGACCTGTTCAATCAGGTAGGCAAGCCCAACGGCCCGGTGATCGCTGCTGCCGGCCTGGTCAGCAGCGAAGCACGTAAAAAGCAGGTGCGGTTTTCCCACTCCTATCTCGAAGTTACCCCACAGGTCATCTATCGCAACGGCCAATCGCGGCCGACCGACGCGAAGGACCTGGTGGGCAAGAAGATCATGGTGCTCAAGGGCAGCACCCACGCCGAGCAATTGGCGGAGCTGAAAAAGAAATATCCCGGCATCGAATACGAAGAGTCCGACGCTGTTGAAGTCGTCGACTTACTGCGCATGGTCGATGAAGATCAGATTGACCTGACCCTGGTGGACTCAAACGAAGTCGCGATGAACCAGGTCTACTTCCCTAAGGTGCGGGTAGCCTTCGACCTCGGTGACGCCAGCAACCAGAGCTGGGCGGTGGCCGCTGGCGACGACAACAGCCTGCTCAACGAGATCAACGACTACCTCGACAAGGTGAAGAAAAACGGCACCCTGCAACGGCTGAAAGACCGCTATTACGGGCACGTCGATGTGCTGGGTTACATGGGCGCCACCACCTTCGCCCAACACTTGCAGCAACGCCTGCCCAAATACGAACAGCACTTCAAGACGTACGCCAAGAAAGAGAAAGTCGATTGGCGCTTGCTGGCCGCGGTCGGCTATCAGGAATCGCTGTGGCAAGCAGCCGTCACGTCGAAGACCGGCGTGCGCGGGCTGATGATGCTGACCCAGAACACTGCGCAGGCCATGGGCGTGTCCAATCGCCTGGACCCCAAACAAAGCATCATGGGTGGCGCCAAGTACCTGGCCTACATGAAGGAACAGCTGGACGAGTCGATCCAGGAGCCGGATCGTACCTGGTTTGCACTGGCGGCCTACAACGTTGGCAGCGGTCATCTGGATGACGCGCGCAAACTGGCGGCCAAGGAAGGTCTGAATCCGGACAAGTGGCTGGACGTGAAAAAGATCCTGCCGCGTTTGTCCGAGAAGAAGTGGTACAGCAAAACCCGTTACGGCTATGCCCGTGGCGGCGAACCCGTTCACTTCGTGGCGAACATCCGCCGCTACTACGACATCCTGACGTGGGTGACGCAGCCGCAGCTGGAAGGCAATCAGGTCGCCGAGGGCAACCTGCATGTGCCGGGGGTCGACAAGACCAAGCCGACTCAGGAAACCCCACAGCTTTAAAGCCTGACCCCAATCAAAATGTGGGAGTGAGCCTGCTCCGGGCGGCGTTCCGACGATGGCTTCTTAACATTCAACAAAAATGTTGCCTGTAAAACCGCTATCGTCGGAACGCCGCCCGGAGCAGGCTCGCTCCCACAGTGTTTTGTGTTTGGCTTTAGGCTTTGGCGGCGGCGGCCAGGATCAGTGCTTTCATTTCAGACACCGCCGACTTGAACCCGACGAACAACGCATGAGCCACCAGCGCGTGGCCGATGTTCAGCTCGTTGATGCCCTTGATCGCCGCTATAGCTTCAACGTTGTGGTAGTGCAGACCGTGACCCGCGTTGACGATCAAACCTTGGGCCAGGCCAAACGCCACGCCATCCGCCACACGCTTGAGCTCTTCAGCCACCTCGGTCGGCGTCTCGGCATCGGCGTAACGACCGGTATGCAGCTCGATAGCCGGCGCACCCACCCGACGGGACGCTGCGATCTGCTGCTCGTCAGCATCAATGAACAGCGACACTTCACAGCCGATCTTTGACAGACGATCCACCGCCGCCTTGATCCGCGCCTCCTGCCCCGCCACGTCCAGACCACCTTCGGTCGTCAGCTCCTGACGGGTTTCCGGCACCAGGCAAATGTGCGCCGGACGAATGCGCTCGGCGAACGCCATCATCTCTTCGGTGACGCCCATTTCGAAGTTCATGCGGGTTTGCAGCACATCCTTGAGCAGCAACACGTCGCGCTCTTGAATGTGTCGACGATCCTCGCGCAGGTGCACGGTGATGCCGTCAGCGCCCGCCTCTTCCGCGTCCAGCGCAGCCTTGACCGGGTCTGGATAGCGCGTGCCCCGGGCCTGACGCAGAGTGGCAACGTGGTCGATGTTCACGCCAAGAAGAATGCGATTGCTGGTGGTCACGGAAGCGCTCCTGAAGAAGGGAAAGTTCGGTGCACAGCATACGGGGTGATCAGGGCTTGCGAAACAACTCGCGACTCACCAAGGGACGACCGCCCAGATGAACCGCCAGTGCCTGACGCATCAATCGCTTGGCTGCCGATAGCGCACCGGGGGCAGACCAATCTGCATCGGCCATGGCCAACAGCTCGGTACCATTGAACAGACCGGGTTGCAGCAGATAGACCCGTTCAAGCCCCGCATCCACTTGCAGACGGTAAAGACCGTCCGGCGCGATGGGCTCGCCATGGACGTCGGTGGTCAAGGCGAAGCCGTAACCCAAGTCATCCAGCAGCCGCCATTCGAAGGAACGCAATAACGGTTCCAGCGGACGACCTTCGGCCAGCGCAAGCAGGGTCGCGGCGTAGTGATCGAAGACAGCGGGATGCGGGTCTTCGGACGGCAGCAGCCGAATCAACAGCTCATTGAGGTAGAGACCGCTGAACAGCGCTTCACCGTTGAGCCAAGTGGAGACGCCAGCGCTTTCCATGCGACCGACGTTCTTCAGTTCACCACGGCCACGGAACTCGACTTCCAGCGGCACGAACGGCCGCGCCAACGTCCCGGCCTTGCCCCGCGCACTGCGCAACACCGCCCGCAGCCGGCCTTGCGGCGTGAGGAAATCCACCAATGCGCTGTTCTCGCGATAAGCGCGGGAGTGGAGGACGTAGGCGGGTTGGCCGATGGGGGTTTGAGACATGGAAGTCAGGGTTCTCAATGAGTCAGCACAGATTTATAAACCACCCAAAACCAATGTGGGAGCGAGCCTGCTCGCGATGAGGACCTGACATTCAACATTGATGTTGACTGGCAGACCGCTATCGCGAGCAGGCTCGCTCCCACAGGGTACTTCGGTGTCTCAGGAACCGGTGTTACAGGTCGCCGTAACCCAGCGAACGCAAGGCGCGCTCATCGTCGGACCAGCCACCTTTCACCTTGACCCAGAGGTTGAGCATGATCTTGGAGTCGAACAGCAACTCCATGTCCTTGCGTGCCTCGGTGCCGATGCGCTTGATCCGCTCGCCCTTGTCGCCAATGATGATTTTCTTCTGGCCGTCGCGCTCGACGAGGATCAAGGCATGGATGTGCAGGGTTTTGCCCTGCTGCTTGAACTCTTCGATTTCGACGGTGATCTGGTACGGCAGTTCGGCGCCCATCTGGCGCATGATTTTCTCGCGTACCAGTTCAGCGGCGAGGAAGCGGCTGCTGCGGTCGGTGATCTGGTCTTCCGGGAAGAAGTGATCGTTTTCCGGTAGGTAACCGGCAATCACGCGCTCCAGCGTTTCGAGGTTATGCCCGTGCTGGGCCGAGATCGGCATGATCTGCGCGTTCGGCAACTGTTCCTGCAACCAGGTCAGGTGCGGCATCAGCTCGGCTTTGTCTTCAATGCGGTCAGTCTTGTTCAGCGCCACGATCAGCGGGCCGGTCACGTATTGGACGCGCTCGAGGACCATCTGGTCTTCGTCGGTCCACTTGGTGCGATCAACCACGAAGATCACCACGTCGACGTCTTTCAACGCCGCCGAAGCGGTCTTGTTCATGTAGCGGTTCAGGGCTTTCTCGCCACCTTTGTGCATGCCGGGGGTGTCGACGTAGATCGCCTGCACGGCGCCTTCGGTCTTGATGCCGAGCATGTTGTGGCGAGTGGTCTGAGGCTTGCGCGAGGTGATCGCCAGCTTCTGACCGAGGATGTGGTTCAGCAGCGTGGACTTGCCCACGTTGGGACGGCCAACGATGGCGACATAGCCACAGCGAGTTGCAGTTGAATCAGTCATGGCCATTCTCCACGCCCAGGGCAATCAGTGCTGCAGCGGCCGCTACCTGTTCGGCAATACGACGGCTCACACCCTGACCTCGGCTTTTTTCATTCAGTAAGGTGATTTCACATTCGACGAAGAACGTCCGGCAATGCGGCTCACCCTGGATATCCACCACTTCGTAACGTGGCAGTTCGCAACCGCGCGACTGCAGGAACTCTTGCAGGCGGGTTTTTGGATCTTTGTTGGTGTCGACCAGCGTCAGGCCTTCGAACTCCCCGGCCAGCCAGGCCAGCACGCGTTCGCGTGCCATGTCCATGCCGGCATCCAGGTAGATCGCACCGATCAGCGCTTCAAGGGCATCGGCCAGAATCGACTCGCGACGAAAACCGCCGCTTTTCAATTCACCGGAACCCAGGCGCAGGTATTCGCCCAGATCGAAACCACGAGCCAGTACGGCCAGGGTCTCGCCTTTCACCAGGCGTGCGCGCAAGCGCGACAACTGACCTTCGCGGGCCAGCGGGAAGCGATCGAACAGCGCCTCGCCAGCGACAAAGTTAAGGATGGCATCACCGAGGAATTCCAGGCGTTCGTTGTTACGCCCGGCAAAGCTGCGGTGAGTCAGGGCCAGGACCATCAGTTCCTGATCCTTGAAGGTGTAACCGAGCTGACGCTCGAGACGGCTTAAGGAGACGCTCACGGTTTACCCACGCTGAGTTCGTGGCTGGATTCCACCGCCATCGCCGAGAGTCTGCGCAGGCTTGGGACAATTAACGCTGTGTTCAAAAATTACGTCCTGAATATCATTGTTTTCATGCTTCTGGCGCCGATTGTGCCGGTTCCAGAAATGCATTCGGCGCTGTGTTCAACAGCGCCGTGTGTGATTACTTGATCAGGCCAACCCGCGAGAAATTCGGCAGGTGACTGAGTTTAGGTTCTGGCCAGCTCATCCAGACTGCGAAGGCCTTGCCGACGATATTCTTGTCGGGAACCATGCCCAGCAGATCCTTGGGAATGCTCGGGTCATCCCAGTAGCGACTGTCGTTCGAGTTGTCGCGGTTGTCGCCCATCATGAAGTAGTGCCCGGCAGGCACGGTCCATGTACGGTCCGGCGATGCACGATAGCGGCTCATTTCCTTGCGGATCTGGTGCTCAGCGACGCCGAGTTTTTCCTTGTAGAGCTCAGCGCTGCCCAACGTGCCCGGCTCGGAGCCGACCAGTTGTTCGGCAACCGACTCACCGTTGACGAACAGACGCTTGTCGGCGGTGTAACGAATCTGGTCACCCGGCAGGCCCACCACACGTTTAATGTAGTTGACGTTCGGATCGCTCGGGTAGCGGAACACCATCACATCGCCACGCTGTGGATCACCGACTTCGATGACTTTCTTGTCGATCACCGGCAAGCGGATCCCGTAAGAAAACTTGTTCACCAGAATGAAGTCGCCGACGTCCAGGGTCGGTTTCATCGAGCCGGAAGGAATCTGGAACGGTTCCACCAGGAACGAACGCAGCACCAGTACGATGAACAACACCGGGAAGAACGACTTGCCGTATTCGACCAGCAGCGGCTCTTTGTTCAGTTTCTCGACCACCACCATGTCAGCCTGGCTGACGCTACCCTGGTAAGAGTTAATGGCAGCCCGGCGCCGTGGCGCCAGGAACAGCAGATCGAGCAACGCCAACAGGCCGCAGACGAACACGGCGATGACCAGCAACAGCGGGAAATTTAGTGACATAGGACCTAACTATCCAACCTGAGCACTGCAAGGAAGGCTTCTTGTGGAATTTCCACGTTACCGACTTGCTTCATGCGTTTCTTACCGGCCTTTTGCTTTTCCAGCAGTTTTTTCTTACGGCTAACGTCACCGCCGTAGCATTTGGCCAATACGTTCTTTCTGAGTGCCTTGACGGAGGTCCGCGCAATGATCTGCCCGCCAATGGCGGCCTGGATCGCGACGTCGAACATCTGGCGTGGAATCAGTTCTTTCATCTTCTCGGTCAGCTGGCGACCTTTGTAGTGCGCGTTATCCTTGTGCACGATCAGCGCCAGGGCGTCGACCTTGTCACCGTTGATCAGCACATCCAGTTTCACCAGATTAGCCGATTGATAACGATCGAAATGGTAATCCAGCGAAGCATAGCCACGGCTGGTGGATTTCAGACGGTCGAAGAAGTCCAGGACCACTTCGTTCATCGGCAAATCGTAGGTCACTTGAACCTGGGTACCGAGGAACAGCATGTCGTGCTGGACACCACGCTTCTCGATGCACAGGGTAATGACGTTGCCCAGGTGCTCTTGCGGCACAAGAATATTGGCCCGCACGATCGGCTCGCGCATGTCTTCGATCGAGGACAGGTCAGGCAGCTTCGACGGGTTGTCGACGTAAATCGTTTCTCCGGTTTTCAGCAGCAGCTCGAAAATTACCGTCGGCGCCGTGGTGATCAGGTCCAGGTCGTACTCGCGCTCCAGGCGCTCCTGGATGATTTCCATGTGCAGCATGCCGAGGAACCCGCAACGGAAGCCGAAGCCCAGTGCGTCGGAGCTTTCCGGGGTGTATTGCAGGGACGAGTCGTTGAGCGTGAGCTTTTGCAGCGCTTCACGGAAGTCTTCGAAGTCGTCGGAGCTGACCGGAAACAGACCGGCGTACACCTGCGGCTGAATGCGTTTGAAGCCTGGCAGCACGTCGACGTCCGGCGTGGAGCTCAAGGTCAGGGTGTCACCGACCGGTGCCCCGTGAATGTCCTTGATGCCGGCGATGATGAAGCCTACTTCGCCGGCCTTCAGGTCAACGGTGGCGGTGTGTTTCGGGTTGAAGACACCGACGCTGTCCACGAGGTGGATCTTGCCGGTGGACTTGACCAGGATCTTGTCGCCCTTCTTCACACGACCGTGGCGCACGCGAACCAGGGAAACAACGCCCAGGTAGTTGTCGAACCAGGAGTCGATGATCAACGCTTGCAGCGGATCTTCGTAGTTGCCGGTCGGCGCAGGAATGGTCTTGACCAGACGCTCCAGTACTTCGTCGACGCCCAGACCGGTCTTGGCACTGCACTCGACTGCGTCGGTGGCATCGATGCCGATGATTTTTTCGATTTCTTCTTTCACGCGGTCCGGATCGGCCTGAGGCAGGTCGATCTTGTTCAGGACCGGCATCACTTCCAGGCCTTGCTCGATCGCGGTGTAGCAGTTGGCTACCGATTGCGCTTCAACGCCCTGACCGGCATCGACCACCAGCAACGCACCTTCACAGGCCGCCAGCGACCGGCTGACTTCATAGGTGAAGTCGACGTGGCCCGGGGTGTCAATGAAGTTCAACTGGTACTTGATGCCATCGCGAGCGGTGTAATACAGGGTGACGCTGTGGGCCTTGATGGTGATCCCGCGTTCACGTTCCAGGTCCATGGAGTCCAGAACCTGGGCTTCCATTTCGCGCTCGGCAAGGCCGCCACACATCTGGATGAAGCGATCGGCCAGCGTCGACTTGCCATGGTCAATGTGGGCGATGATGGAGAAATTGCGGATATGACTCAAATCACTCACGGATCAACACTCAAAAAGGCTGCAGGCATAGCCCGCCGAAAAATAGCCGGGAATTGTACCTGATCCACGGCGCAAGCGTCACGTTCGCAGGTCAGACGGCGGATACAAAAACGCCCCGGTCTTGCGACAGGGGCGTTTCGAGTGACCATCAAGGGCAAGGGAAACCCTTGATCAACCGGCCCGACGCAACAACCAGAGCCCGGCCAAGGCACAAACACCTGCCGGAACAAGCACCGCAAACAGTGGCGAGAAACCGAAGACCAGGCTCGAAGGACCGAGCAAATCCTGAACGATGCGGAAGGTGAAGCCCACCAGCACGCCAGTGAACACTCGCTGACCGAGGGTCACCGAGCGCAACGGACCGAAGATGAAGGAAATCGCCATCAGCACCAGCGCGGCGGTGACCAGCGGTTGCAACACCTTGACCCAAAATGCCAGCCAGTAACGACCATTGCTCAAGCCCTGGTCCGCCAGGTAGTGGATGTACCCCCACAGACCACTGATCGACAGCGTGTCAGGCGACATGACCACGGTGCTCAGCAGCTGCGGACTCAAGGCGACATTCCAGCGCTCGACCGGGGTAGTAACCACTTCAGTGCTCTTTTCATGGAACAGCGTGGTGGTGACGTCGCTCAACTGCCAATGATCCTGATCGAACTCCGCCCGCTTGGCGAAGCTGGAAGAGACCATATGCCGCTCATCGTCGAAACGATAACGGGTGACGCCGTACAGCAGGCCGTTCGGTTGCACAGAGTTGACGTGAATGAACTCATCTCCCTGGCGATGCCACAAACCGTGCTTGGCGCTCTGCGCATCGCCGCCGCCCTGAGCCAGGGAGCGATTGGCCTGAGCGGTGACTTCGGTGGCCGGCGCTACGTATTCGCCGATCAGTACACCCACCACCATCAGGACCAGCATGGGCTTCATGACCGCCCAGACGATGCGACCGATCGACACGCCCGCAGCGCGCATGATGGTCAGTTCGCTGTGACTGGCCAGGCTGCCGAGGCCGATCAGGCAACCGATCAGTGCAGCCATCGGCAACATGTCGTAAAGACGACGCGGCGCGGTCAGCAGGACATAGCTCAACACATCGACCAAGGTGTAGGTATCGCTGACATCCCCCATCTCATCGATAAACGCGAACAGCGTCGCCAGACCGAGAATGATCCCCAGCACCGCCAGAATGGCCACGAACACGCTGCTGCCAATGTAGCGATCGAGCTTATCCACGAGCCACCTCCAGCGCGCTGCGGCGACTCGCCCGCTTCAACTGCAGGGGTTCCCAATAGAGCAAGCCCAGGCCGATGACCAGGAAGATTGCATGCACCCACCACAACCCCAGAGCTGGCGGGATCTTGCCCTTTTCAAGGGCGCCGCGAGCGGCAATCAGGATGGACAGGTAAGCCATATATAGAAGAATCGCCGGCAACAGCTTGAGGAAACGGCCCTGACGCGGATTGACCCGCGACAGCGGCACCGCCATGAGGGTCACGATGAAGACCAGCAATGGCAGGGATAGACGCCACTGAAGCTCGGTGCGGGAGCGAATGTCATCACTGCCAATCAGGGAACCGGTGGTCATTGCATCACGGTCGGTCACTTCGTCGCTGACGTCCGGTTTGGGCAGCAGTACGCCGTACTCCTCGTACTTGATCGCCCGGTAGTCGGCCTGCCCCGGATTGCCGTCATAGCGATAACCGTTGTCGAGAATCAGGTAACGGTTACCGTCGGGGCGAATTTCCTGACGGCCACTCTCGGCCACCAGCACGGAAATCCCGCGATCCTTCTTCTCCGAATTGACGTTTTTCTGCGAAATGAACACGCCGCCGAGGTTGATGCGATCATCCGACAGCGTTTCGGTGTAGGTCACCCGCGTCCCGTCACGCAGCGCCTGGAAGCGACCCGGCTCGAGAGTGTCGAACTCAGTCAGGGCATCCTGCTTGTTCAGCAGCAACTGGAATTGATTGGCACCTTGTGGCGCCAGGCTCAGGCTCAGCCATGCCACCACCAGTGCGACCAGGGTGGCTGGGAAAAGGGTCATGGCAAACAGACGCTGCTGGCTCATGCCGGTGGCAGACAGCACCGTCATTTCGCTTTCAAGGTACAGGCGACCGTAGGCCAGCAGGATTCCGAGAAACAGGCCCAAAGGCAAAATCAACTGCAGGAAACCCGGCAGGCGAAAGCCCATGATCAGAAATAGCGAGCCCGGATCCAGGAGGCCAGAGGCCGCCTGGGCGAGGTACTTGATGAAGCGACCGCTCATGATGATGACCAGCAGCACAGCGCTGACGGCGCTCAAGGTCAACAGGACTTCGCGGGACAGGTAACGGAAGACAATCAAACCAGACACTCCAGGGTTGTCAGGCTAAGGCGGCCAAACAAGCAAACGTATCAGACGGCCCGCAGGGCAGAGCCGCCGAAAAAGTTGGCGCATTATCCTGTGATTGGGTGCGCCTGTCACTGCGCATGCTCAAGCAGGCGGGTAAAGCGCTGAAGATCGTACGACCGAGGGTTGTCAGGCTCGGGGCACGAGGTTCAAACTGCGGCCTTTGTCGCGGGCCGTGACCTGCGTCTTTCTATTTATAAGCAAGCTCGAATGCATGCTGTCGAGCTCTTGCGTGTTGACCATTAATTCAGGGACCCGGACATGGAACTGGTTGTAAAAAGCGTTAGCCCAGAAACGTTGAAAACCGCCACTCTGGTAGTCGCCGTCGGCGAAGGCCGCAAGCTCGGCGCTGTTGCCAAACAACTCGACGAACTGAGCGGCGGCGCCATCAGTGCTGTGCTCAAGCGCGGCGACCTGGCGGGCAAAGTCGGTCAAAGCCTGTTGTTGCACAGCCTGCCGAACCTCAAGGCTGAACGCGTGCTGCTGGTAGGCGTGGGCAAAGACGAAGAGCTGGGCGACCGCCCGTTCCGCAAAATCATCGCCGGCATCCTCAACACCCTTAAAGGCCTGGGCGGCAGCGACGCCGTGCTGGCCCTGGACGAAGTCGTGGTCAAAGGCCGTGACAGCTACGGCAAGACCCGCCTGCTGGCCGAAACCCTGGTGGACGGCGAATACACGTTCGATCAGTTCAAGAGCCAGAAAGCCGAGCCTCGCAGCCTGAAGAAAGTCACCCTGGTGACCATCAAGGCTGCACAAGCTGAAGTCGAGCGCGCCGTGGCCCACGCCACCGCCATCGCCAACGGCATGGCGTTCACCCGTAACCTGGGCAACCTGCCGCCAAACATCTGCCACCCGACGTTCCTCGGTGAGCAAGCGAAGAACCTGGGCAAAGAATTCAAGAGCCTGAAAGTCGAAGTCCTTGATGAGAAGAAGATCAAGGACCTGGGCATGGGTTCGTTCTACGCCGTCGGCCAGGGCAGCGCCCAGCCACCACGCCTGATCGTCATGCAATACAACGGCGGCAAGAAATCCGAGAAGCCGTATGCACTGGTCGGCAAAGGCATCACCTTCGACACCGGCGGCATCAGCCTGAAACCGGGCGCCGGCATGGATGAAATGAAGTACGACATGGGCGGCGCTGCCAGCGTATTCGGTACGCTGCGTGCGGTGCTCGAGCTGAAACTGCCGATCAACCTGGTGTGCATCCTGGCTTGCGCCGAGAACATGCCGAGCGGCAACGCTTCGCGCCCTGGCGACATCGTCACCACTATGAGCGGCCAGACCGTGGAAATCCTCAACACCGACGCCGAAGGCCGTCTGGTGCTGTGCGACGCCCTGACCTACTCCGAGCGCTTCAAGCCGCAAGCGGTGATCGACATCGCGACCCTGACCGGCGCTTGCGTCGTTGCATTGGGTTCCCACACGTCGGGCCTATTGGGCAACAACGACGAACTGATCGGCCAACTGCTGAGCGCTGGCCAATCCGCCGACGACCGCGCCTGGCAACTGCCGTTGTTCGATGAGTACCAGGAACAGCTGGACAGCCCGTTCGCCGACATCGCCAACATCGGCGGTCCGAAAGCCGGCACCATCACCGCGGCCTGCTTCCTGTCGCGCTTCACCAAGAACCTCAACTGGGCGCACCTGGACATCGCCGGCACGGCCTGGACCAGCGGCGGCAAGGACAAGGGCGCCACTGGCCGTCCGGTTCCATTGCTGACCCAATACCTGCTGGACCGCGCCAAAGCCTGAAACCGATGACTTCCGATGGCATCACTCTCGGGTGATGCCACTTGAAGCTCAGGAACCGCAATGACCAAAGTCGACTTCTATATCCTGCCTAGCGCCGATCCTTCGGCGCGGCTGGATTTTGCCTGCAAACTCACCGAAAAAGCCTGGCGCATGGGCCACCGCATCTACCTGCATTGCAGCGATGCCGCCCAGCGTGACGATCTTGATGCGCGTTTGTGGACCTTCAAGGGCGAAAGCTTCGTGCCCCACGGCCCCGCTGAAAATGAGCCGGACAGCTTGATTGTGCTGGGCTTTGGCGATGACTGCGGTCCGCATCAGGACCTGTTGGTCAATCTCGCCCTGAAAGTCCCGGCATTCGCCAACAAGTTCGCCCGAGTGGCGGAAGTGGTGGTGGAAGATCCGACGATTCGTACGGCTGCGCGGGAGAGTTTCCGTTTCTACCGCGAACAGGGCTATCCTTTGCAAGATCACCGTTTACAGCGACTCTGAGCATTTCGATGGACACTCCAAAACCGCTGCAAAAGTCCGCGCACCTGCTGGACGACCTTGAGTCGATCCGTCAATTGCTCGGCGACGACAACCTGCAACCGCCCTTGCTCACCGAAACGGTCGAGGACGGTGACCAGGAGCAAATTCCGATGCTGTTCGATACCGTTGGCGCCAACCCGCCCATACTCGAACCCGCGCCACCCGCCCCAGCAG
>NZ_JBYTAJ010000050.1:0-30568 GCF_058788075.1 Pseudomonas sp. FW305-20
ATGCAGCCCGTGACGCTCCGCGTCACTGGACGCGGAGCGTCCCTTGAGGCATTCCCACGCAGAGCGTGGGAACGATCATCATCTCGGCGACCGACAAACTTAATCTATGCCGACAAACCCACCCGTCTGGTGCTGCCACAACCGCGCATACAACCCGCCATGGGCCAGCAGTTCGGCGTGGCTGCCGGTTTCGGCGATCTTGCCTTTTTCCAGCACCACCAGCCGGTCCATGCGGGCGATGGTGGAGAGCCGGTGGGCGATGGCAATCACGGTTTTGCCTTGCATCAGGGTTTCCAGGCTTTCCTGGATCGCTGCTTCGACTTCCGAATCCAGCGCCGAGGTGGCCTCGTCCATGATCAGGATCGGCGCGTCCTTGAGTAGTACGCGAGCAATCGCAATCCGCTGACGCTGACCGCCGGAGAGTTTCACCCCGCGCTCACCGACGTGAGCATCAAAACCGGTGCGACCTTCGGAGTCCGACAGCAACGGGATGAACTCGTCGGCGCGGGCCTTGTGCACCGCCGCCCAGAGTTCGGCGTCGGTGGCGTCGGGTTTGCCGTACAACAAATTGTCGCGGATCGAGCGATGCAGCAGGGACGTGTCCTGGGTGATCATGCCGATGCGCTCACGCAGGCTTTCCTGGCCGACTTCGGCGATGTTCTGCCCGTCGATGAGGATGCGTCCGCCCTGCACGTCATAGAGGCGCAGCAGCAGGTTGACCAGGGTTGACTTGCCGGCGCCGGAGGGACCGATCAGGCCGATTTTCTCACCGGGCTTGATGGTCAGGTTGAGGTCGCCGATGATCCCGCTCTTCTTGCCGTAGTGGAAATCCACGTGCTCGAAACGCACCTCGCCACGGGTGACCGCCAGCGGTTTGGCCTGCTCGCGATCGGTGACGCTGACCGGTTGAGAGATGGTCTGCAAACCGTCCTGGACCATGCCGATATTTTCGAAAATGCCGGTGACCACCCACATGATCCAGCCGGACATGTTGACGATGCGGATCACCAGGCCGGTGGCCAGGGCAATCGCGCCGACGGTGATCAGCGACTGCGTCCACAGCCACAGGGCCAGGCCGGTGGTGCCGACGATCAGCAAGCCGTTCATGCTGGTGATGACCACGTCCATGCTGGTGACCACCCGGCCGGCCAGTTGGGCTTTTTCGGTTTGTTCCTTGATCGCTTCGCGAGCGTATTGCTGCTCGAAGTTGGTGTGGGCGAACAGCTTCAGGGTCGTGATGTTGGTGTAGCCGTCGACGATCCGCCCCATGAGTTTGGAGCGCGCATCGGAGGACACGACCGAACGTTCCTTGACCCGTGGCACGAAGTAGCAAAGGGCACTGATGAAGGCGACGATCCAGGTCAGCAGCGGGATCATCAGGCGCCAGTCGGCTTCGGCGAACAGCACCAGCGAACTGATCGCGTAGATCAGCACGTGCCACAGCGCGTCCACCGCTTGCACAGCCGAATCGCGCAGCGAGTTGCCGGTTTGCATGATGCGTTGGGCGATACGCCCGGCGAAGTCGTTCTGGAAAAAATTCAGGCTCTGTTTGAGCACATAACTGTGGTTCTGCCAGCGGATCAGGCTGGTCATGCTGGGGCTCAGGGTCTGGTGCACCAGCAGGTCATGCAGGCCGACAAAAATCGGCCGGAACACCAGGGCTACCACCGCCATCCAGGCCAGCTCGATGCCGTGTTCCTTGAAGAAATCGACGTTAGGCGTGCCTTGGGTCAGGTCGATGATGCGACTCAGGTAACTGAACAGCGCCACTTCAATCAGCGCACCGATCAGACCGACGAGCAGTAGGACGGCGAAACTCGGCCAGACCTGCTTCAGGTAATAGGTATAAAAAGGCAGAACCCGATCCGGCGGAGCGGCCGTCGGGGCCTCGCGGAAAATGTCGATCAGTTTCTCGAAACGGCGATAAAGCATCAGTTCTCCGCCCGCGCACGGGCTCTCCTTTGAACAGTGTGAGCGGCGCACTCCGGCAGCCGCTCAAGACTTCCTGTGTAGCTTAGTCGATGACTTTGGCCGACTTGATGAACACAGGGTCGGCGGGTACATCTTTCATGCCGCCACGGGTGGTGGTTTGCGAGTTGACGATGACGTCCACCACGTCCATGCCTTTGACGACTTTACCGAAGACCGCATAGCCGTCACCGCTGTCGAGGAAGTCATTGTCCTTAACGTTCACGAAGAACTGACTGGTGGCCGAATCAGGATTGGAGGTGCGCGCCATGGACAGCGTGCCACGGACGTTATGCAGACCGTTCTTGGACTCGTTCTTGATCGGTGCCTTGGTTTCTTTTTGCTGCATTTGTTGAGTAAATCCACCGCCCTGGATCATGAACCCTGGAATCACACGGTGAAAAATCGTGTTGTTGTAGAAGCCGCTGTTGACGTAATCAAGGAAGTTCTTGGTACTGATCGGCGCCTTGACCGGGTCCAGTTCGATTTCGATCTGGCCATTGGTGGTCTCCAGCAGCACGTGCGGTGCCTTGGCGGGCGTGGCGGCCATCAGGTTGGCGGCAAACAGAACGGAGCCAGCGACGAGGGCGATTTTTTTCAGCATGGGTCAGTGATCCTGAGTGAGGTGGTGTCGACTGCGGTGAGAAACTCGAGCAGCGTTTGGTTGAATATTTCGGGTTGATCCAGCGGGGTGGCGTGGCGCGAATCGGCGATCACCACCAGCCGCGCATCGGGCAGCAGTTTTACGTAGGTCTCTTTCAGCGAGACCGGTGTGTAGTCACGGTCGGCGCTGACGATGAGGGTTGGACAGGACACCTTCGAAAGTCGTTCCTGAACCCCCCAGCCAACGATTGCATCGAAGCTGGCGAGATAAGCATGTTTGTCGTTTTTTGCCCAGCGTTCGGCCATTTTTTGTCGCAAATCCGCCTGTTCCGGTTTCGGGAACAGCTTGCGTCCAAGCGCGGTGCCGATGGCGCCAAGACTGAGGACGCGCATCAGGCTCCAGCGCTTGAACCACTGCCAGTAATCGTCGCGGCTGCGCAGTTTGACCTCGGGCGCACTGTTGACGATGCACAGGCTTTTGAGCAATTGCGGCTGATCCACGGCCAGTTGAAAGCCGATCATGCCGCCCATGGAAAGTCCCACATAATGTATCGGGCCGAGGTTCAGGTGTTCAATGAGGGCGACCAGGTCGGCGCTGAACCCGGCGATGCTGTAGCGCTCGCGGGGTTTGTCGGAGCGACCGTGGCCGCGTACATCCGGGACGATCACCCGGTAGCGGGCCGACAGCGCCGGGATCTGTTTTTCCCAGTCCAGGGTGCTGGAGCCGAGCCCGTGGACCAGCAGCAACGGCGTGCCGTGGCCATATTCCTCATAGTGCAGGTTGCAACCTTCATGTTCGAAATAGGCCATGCATACACTCCTTGTCAGGCTTGTTCAGGGGCGGCGAAAGGTGCATCCAGCGGCGCGGTATCAAAGGTGCGCAGCAGTTCGATGAGAATCTGCGTGGCCGGACCCAAGGGTTTGTCCTTGTTCGAGTACAGGTAGAAGCTCGGGTTGCGGCTGCCGCCCTGGTCCAACGGTAGCAGCTTGAGCAGGCCTTCCTTGATTTCCCGTTCAATCATGTGCCGAGGCAACCAGGCAAAACCCAGGCCGCTGCTGACAAACGTTGCCGCGGTGGCCAGGCTGCCTACGGTCCAGCGCTGTTCCGCGCCGAGCCAGCCGACGTCCCGTGGTTGCTGCCGGCCAGAGTCGCGGATTACTACTTGCAGCTGGCTTTCCAGGTCCTGGAAATTCAGTTCGCGGTTGAGGCGGTGCAAGGGATGTTCGGGATGGGCAACCGCCACGAATTCGACGTCGCTCAATTCCGCGCCCAGGTAACCGGGAATGCTGAAGCCACTGATGGCCAGATCGGCCACGCCTTCGAGCAAGACTTCTTCCACACCCGACAATACTTCTTCGCGCAGACGCACCCGACAGCCACGGCTTTGCGGCATGAACGCGGTCAAGGCGCGAACGAGGCGGGCGCTCGGGTAGGCGGCGTCGACCACCAGCCGCACTTCTGCTTCCCAGCCTTGTTCCATGTGATGGGCCAGGTCTTCCAGCTGGCTGGCCTGTTTCACCAATTGCCGCGAACGGCGCAGCAGCACGCCGCCGGCTTCAGTCAGCACCGCTTTGCGGCCGTCGATACGCAACAGCGGCACGCCGAGTTGGTCCTGCATGCGCGCTACGGTGTAGCTCACCGATGATTGCGAGCGGTGCAGCGCTTCGGCGGCCTGGGCGAAACCGCCGTGGTCGACCACGGCCTGTAACGTTCGCCATTGATCAAGGGTCACGCGGGGCGCTTTCATGAATAGCTCCTCTTGTCCTAAGCTGGCAGTCCATATTGGAGACTGCTGAATGAAAAAGCTTTGTGGTGTGGTATCGGGTTGTGTGTTGCTGGCGGTGCTGCCGCTGACGGCGTTTGCCTATCCGATCGACGTTGAAAAACAGCTGAACGGCATGAGCATCGACTACAACGCGTATGACACGGATAGCGACATCGCCTCCATTCAGGTGAACAACTACGGCACCACTGATGCGGCCTGTAAGGTAGTTTTCAACAATGGCCCGGAAGCGCCACGCACCCGCAATATCGAAGTCGCCGCTGGTAAACACAAAAATGCCACCGCCAAGTTCAACCGAAGCATCATCAAGATGCGTATCAAACTGACCTGCACCCCCAAATGACCTCAGGCGGAGCACGCCCGCCGGGTATGCTCCGCTTATAAACGAATTTATTGATGGTTTATAGCAGTTATTTGCGCTTTTTCATCGATTTAACTCTGTTTAACCTTCACTCCATCGTCTTACAACATTCTCAGATGGAGGCTACATCCCATGTCCCGCGTTCTGATCATCGAAAGCAGCGCTCGTCAGCAAGACTCGGTTTCGCGTCAACTGACCCAGACCTTCATCAGCCAGTGGCAAACCGCGCACCCAAACGACTCAATCACCGTTCGTGACCTGGCCGTCAACCCGGTGCCGCACCTGGATATCAACCTGCTGGGCGGCTGGATGAAACCTGCCGAACAGCGCAACGACCTCGAACAGGTTTCCCTGGAACGCTCCAACGAGTTGACCGACGAATTGCTGGCCGCCGATGTACTGGTCATGGCCGCGCCGATGTACAACTTCGCCATCCCGAGCACCCTCAAAGCCTGGCTCGACCATGTGCTGCGTGCCGGTGTGACGTTCAAGTACACCGACACTGGCCCCCAAGGCCTGCTCAGCGGCAAGCGTGCCTACGTGCTGACTGCCCGCGGTGGAATCTACGCCGGCAGCACCGCGGATCACCAGGAACCCTACCTGCGTCAGGTCATGGCGTTCATCGGGATTCACGACGTGACGTTCATTCACGCCGAAGGCATGAACCTGGGCGGTGACTTCCAGGAGAAAGGCCTGAGCCAGGCCAACGCCAAGCTTTCCCTCGTCGCCTGAGGCTTTAATCGCCAGATAATCCCTTGATGTTCAAGTGACCTGGCGCAACCCCTTCATGGCTTTACGCGCATCGACCTCCCTTTGCACTTGTTGCTCCTGAGTGCTGTAGCCCGATTGAACGCTTTAGCGAGATCGGGCTTTTTTTTGCCTGAGATTTAGTCCTGAGATTTAGTAATGAGTACACAACCCCTGTGGGAGCGAGCCTGCTCGCGATAGCGGTGTGTCAGCCAACATCATTGTTAAATGTAACGCCGCCATCGCGAGCAGGCTCGCTCCCACAGGGGTTGTGTTGCCTGACAGGTCGCGATGGCTGGCAAAACCCGCTATCGTCGCCGCCATTCGAAACGAGGCGAGCATGGGCTATCTACTTTTTGTCACGCTGATCCAGGCGTTTTCCTTCAGTTTGATCGGCGAATACCTGGCCGGTCATGTCGACAGTTACTTCGCGGTGCTGGTGCGAGTGGTACTGGCGGGACTGGTGTTCATTCCGCTGACCCGCTGGCGTTCGGTTGAGCCGGCGTTCATGCGCGGCATGCTGCTGATCGGCGCGTTGCAGTTCGGCGTGACTTACGTCTGCCTGTACCTGAGCTTTCGGGTGCTGACAGTGCCGGAGGTGTTGCTGTTTACCATCCTCACGCCGCTGCACGTGACCTTGATCGAAGATGCGCTGAACCGGCGCTTCAACCCGTGGGCACTGGTCGCGGCACTGGTGGCGGTGATGGGCGCGGCGGTGATTCGCTACGACCGGATCAACCCGGATTTCTTCATGGGCTTCCTGCTGCTGCAACTGGCCAACTTCACCTACGCCGCCGGGCAAGTGCTCTATAAGCATCTGGTGGCCCGCCATCCGAGCGATTTGCCGCATTACCGGCGCTTTGGTTACTTCTACCTCGGGGCATTGGCGGTGGCATTGCCGGCGTTTCTGTTGTTCGGCAAACAGAACTTCCTGCCCGAAGCACCGCTGCAATGGGGCGTGCTGCTGTTCCTCGGCCTGGTCTCGACCGCGCTGGGTCTGTACTGGTGGAACAAGGGCGCGTGCCTGGTGAACGGCGGCACGCTGGCGGTGATGAACAACCTGCATGTGCCGGTGGGGTTGCTGATCAACTTGTTGATCTGGAATCAGCATGAAGAGCTGGGGCGGTTGTTGTTTGGTGGGTCGGTGATTTTGATGGCGGTGTGGATTAGTCGGTTGGGCGTCAGGCGAGAAGTGCTGCCGTTGCGGGAACGGGCATGACGGACCTGATCGCCGCCATCGAGCAGATCTACAAGCCCGCAGGTATGAGGTTAACGGATGAAGCTTGGCGCGAGGAGGAGAGTGCCGAATACGGCGCCTGTCGCTTTAGCCTCAATGGCCAGGTGATTGTCTTCCGGGTGGCGAAAACCACGCCGACCAAGATCGGTCAGTTCGTTACGCTGTGGAAGCGGCCAACGCCGACCGGCGAAATTGCACCGCTCGACAGCGGCGATGGCGTCGCCTTTGTGGTGGTGAGCGTTGCTGATGAAACCCGTCACGGGCAGTTTGTGTTTGACCGGGAGATATTGGCGGCCAAAGGGGTCATGTCGATTGATGGTGAAGGCGGCAAGCGAGCGATTCGCGTGTATCCGCCGTGGTCCAGGCCCGTCGCTAAACAGGCAGTCAGGACGCAGCAATGGCAGCTGAAGTATTTCCTCGCGCTGGACCAAAGCGGTCATGCCGACCCCGTTCAGGTACGCCAACTCTTCAGAACATAGACACTAAACCCTGTGGGAGCGAGCCTGCTCGCGATGGCGGTGTGACAGTCAATATAGATGTCGACTGACACTCTGCCATCGCGAGCAGGCTCGCTCCCACAAGGGATTTACGGTGTTACATGACATGTTTTTCGGGTTCAGGAATATGGCTCGCGCCCAACATCGCCGGCAACAACCCCGCCCGCAAATCCCCGCCACTGGGCTGCTGATAAAGGCTCAAGCCAAACTCCGGCAACACCGCCAATAAGTAATCGAAAATATCCCCCTGAATCCGCTCGTAATCGGCCCACACGGTGGTGCGGGTGAAGCAGTAGATTTCCAGCGGAATGCCCTGGGCGGTGGTTTGCATCTGGCGGACCATGCAGGTCATGTTCGGCTGAATCTCCGGGTGACTCTTCAGATACGCCAGCGCATAGGCGCGGAACGTCCCGATATTGGTCATCCGCCGACGGTTGGCCGACATCGCCGCCACATTACCCTGGGCCTCGTTCCAGGCCTTGAGTTCAGCCTGCTTGCGACTGATGTAGTCGGTCAGCAGATGCACCTGAGCCAGTTTTGCCTCTTCGTCGTCGCGCACAAACCGTACGCCACTGGCGTCGATGAACAGGCTGCGCTTGATCCGTCGTCCACCGGATTGCTGCATGCCGCGCCAGTTCTTGAACGACTCGGACATCAGGCGCCAGGTTGGAATCGACACAATCGTCTTGTCGAAGTTCTGCACTTTGACCGTGTGCAGCGTGATATCCACCACGTCACCGTCGGCGCCGACTTGCGGCATCTCGATCCAGTCGCCGACCCGCAGCATGTCGTTGCTGGTCAGCTGCACGCTGGCGACGAACGACAGCAGGGTGTCTTTGTAGACCAACAGAATCACCGCCGACATGGCGCCCAGCCCTGACAGCAGCAAGAGCGGCGAACGGTCGATCAGCGTGGCGACGATGATGATCGCGCCAAATACGTACAAGACCATTTTCGCCAGTTGCACGTAGCCTTTGATCGAGCGGGTACGGGCATGTTCGGTACGCGCGTAGATGTCGAGCAGGGCGCTGAGCAGCGCACTGATGGCCAGCACCAGGAATAGAATGGTGAATGCCAGCGCTACATTGCCAAGGAAGATCAGGCTGGTCTTGCCTAGCTCCGGCACCAGGTGCAAGCCGAACTGGATCACCAGCGAGGGGGTGATCTGCGCCAGGCGATGAAAGACCTTGTTATGCCGAAAGTCATTGATCCAGTGCAGCGCTGGCTGGCGACCGAGAATTTTGGTCGCATGCAGAATGAGGAAGCGCGCCACTCGTCCGAGGGCCAGCGCAACCACCAGCAATACCACCAAAGCCAGGCTGGAATGCAGGAGCGGGTGCTGATCAAGGGCACCCCAAAGGTCTTGGACGTTGAGCCAGAGCTGTTTGATATCCATGGGTAAAAACGGTTCTTCTGTAGGATGCGACGGGGCGATTAGAGCATTTAAGACGCTTTGGATGACGTTTGAGGACAAAAGACACAACAAAAAAACCACTGTTTGGCGCCGTTTGTATAAAGAAACTCGGCCTGAGCGCTCGAAACCGTTACCCTATGCAGCTGTTTTTTTGTATTTCTTCGAGGTAGCACCCGTGTTTTCCCAATTCGCCCTGCACGAACGCCTGCTCAAAGCCGTGGCCGAGCTTAAATTTGTCGAGCCAACGCCTGTGCAAGCAGCGGCTATTCCGCTGGCGCTCCAAGGGCGTGACCTGCGGGTGACAGCGCAAACCGGTAGCGGCAAAACCGCTGCATTCGTTTTGCCGATCCTCAACCGCTTGATCGGCCCGGCCAAAGTCCGCGTCAGCATCAAGACCCTGATCCTGCTGCCGACCCGCGAGCTGGCCCAGCAGACCATCAAGGAAGTCGAGCGCTTCGCTCAGTTCACCTTCATCAAGTCCGGCCTGATCACCGGCGGTGAAGACTTCAAGGTCCAGGCCGCCATGCTGCGCAAGGTGCCGGACATCCTGATCGGTACGCCGGGCCGGATGATTGAGCAACTGAATGCCGGCAACCTCGACCTCAAGGAAGTCGAAGTGCTGGTGCTCGACGAAGCCGACCGCATGCTCGACATGGGCTTTGCCGAAGACGTCCAGCGTCTGGTGGAAGAGTGCACCAACCGTCAGCAGACCATGCTGTTCTCCGCCACCACCGGTGGTTCGGGCCTGCGCGAGATGGTCGCCAAGGTACTGAACAACCCTGAGCACCTGCAGCTCAACAACGTCAGCGATCTGAATGCGACCACCCGTCAGCAGATCATCACCGCTGACCACAACCAGCACAAAGAACAGATCGTGAACTGGCTGCTGGCCAACGAGACCTACCAGAAGGCCATCGTGTTCACCAACACCCGGGCCATGGCCGACCGTATCTACGGCCGCCTGGTGGCGCAGGAATACAAAGCGTTCGTCCTGCACGGTGACAAAGACCAGAAGGATCGCAAGCTGGCCATCGACCGTCTGAAGCAGGGCGGCGTGAAAATCCTCGTCGCCACCGACGTCGCCGCTCGCGGCCTCGACGTGGAAGGCCTGGACCTGGTGATCAACTTCGACATGCCGCGCAGCGGCGACGAATACGTTCACCGCATCGGTCGCACCGGCCGCGCCGGCAACGATGGCCTGGCCATCTCGCTGATCTGCCACGGCGACTGGAACCTGATGTCGAGCGTCGAGCGCTACCTCAAGCAGAGCTTCGAGCGCCGCACCATCAAGGAAGTCAAAGGCACCTACGGCGGACCGAAAAAGGTCAAGGCCTCGGGCAAAGCCGTTGGCGTGAAGAAGAAAAAAGTCGACGCCAAAGGCGACAAGAAGAAAACCGGCGCCAAGGCACCGACCAAGCGCAAGATTGCCAATCGCCCGAAGACCGACGCTCTCTCGTTGGTCAGCAAGGACGGCATGGCCCCGCTCAAGCGCCGCAAGCCGGAAGCGCCGGCTGCTGAATAAGCGGTTCTAGCGACCCATAAAAAAACCGGACTTATGTCCGGTTTTTTTATGCCTGGGATTCCTGAGCCGGATCAACCCTCGGTTTTCTTCTCTGCGGAATCCAGCTCCTTCAATCGCTGATCGATCAACTGGCACTTGTCCGGCAGATCCTTGCTGGCCGTCCCCAGATCCATCTTCTGCAACTCGGCGTTGATCTCCTTGGCCTTGGCCGGGTTCTGCTCGGTGAGCTTGGTCACTTCCTTGGCCAGTTGTTCGCGCTTGATGGTGGCTTCTTCGGCTGTGCAAGCCCAAGCGGGGAGGGCGCAGGCGAAGGTGGCGGCGAGGGTGAGTTTGAGCAGGGTTTTCATTGTGGTGGGCCTCGGTTCCGTGTCGGGCGGTTAATCGGTTGAGGCCGCGTGATTGTGAAAGTTCATTCGTGATCAACTCCGTAGAGCGGTCCTCAAAAACGCCCTACCTATTGCGCCGGAACCGTCCGATTCAGCTGTTTCCGCTCATCAATTACGTCTTCTGGATCTAACCATTCATTGACGCCAGAATAATGGCTATCTAATATCGCGCCACTATTCTGCTATCAATCTCCATTTCGAGGGATCGAACATGTACCCACCCGCCCTCGTGGCGAGGTTGTGCCTGGCTTTGCTGTGCCTTTCTCCGCTTCATCTTGCTCACGCCGCCCCCACCCCCGGTGAAACCGATCTGATCCGCGAACGCCAGGATCGCTTGCTCGAAGAGCAACGTCGGCGTCTCGAAGAACTCAAGGAATTACCCGGCAAGGAAGTCAAGCCTGCAGCACCGACGGCGCCCGCTGATACCCGTTGTTTCCCCATCAAGGACATCGAACTCAAAGGCGCCGACAGTCTCTCGGACCGCGATAAAAATCGCCTGCTCAAGCCTTATATCGGTCAGTGCCTGGGCGTCACGCAGCTCAACGAGTTGCTGAAAGTCATCACCGACCACTACATCGAAAAAGGCCTGGTCACCAGTCGTGCCTACTTGCCGCAGCAGGACTTGTCCGGCGGGCATTTGAAGGTGCTGTGATCGAGGGCAGGCTCGAAGGATTGAAGGGCGCGGAGGGCAGCAAGTTGTCGGACCGCGAGTTGGGCATGGCTTTTCCCGGTAAGACTGGCGAGTTGGTCAACCTGCGGGAAATCGAACAGATGGTCGATCAGCTCAACCGTTTGCCGTCGAATCAGGCGCAGATGGAATTGTCGCCGGGCAAGAACGTCGGCGGCAGCGAAGTGCTGGTCAAGAACACGCCGCAAAAGCCGTGGCGCGCCGGTTTGTCCCGCAGCAACGACGGCCAACGCAGCACCGGAGAACAGCAGTGGGGCACGACGTTTGATTGGGACAGCCCGCTGGGCCTGGCCGATCAGTTGATGCTGCGCGGCGGTCACGATGCGATGACCGATCACCAGCACACCTCCAACAACGCGATGCTCAATTACAGCGTGCCGTGGGGCTGGTGGAATTTCAGTTACACCTACAGCCAGAGCGAGTACCGCTCACAAGCGCAGGCCAACGGTTTCAATTTCAAGCAGACCGGCGACAGCCAAAACCATCAGCTACGCGCCGAGCGGGTGATCCATCGCGACGCCCTGAGCAAGACCTCCCTCAGCACTGGTCTTTCTTACCTGCGCACCAATAACTTCATCGAAGACAGCAAACTCAAACTGAGCAGCAACCGCATCAGCGAAGCACAGTTCGGCATCAACCATGGTCGGCGGGTCGGCAGTGCGTTCGTCAACATTGACCTCGGCATGCAGGAAGGCATCGGCGCGTTCGATGCGCAGGGCAATGGTCATCCGGCCCCCGGCGAGCCGGATGCGCGTTACCGCAAATACACCGCCACTGCGAGTTATTTGCAGCCGTTCAAGCTGTGGGGCGAGTCGTTCAGTTTCAGCAGCCTGATGACCGGCCAGCGTAGCGAAGACGTGCTGTTCAGTCCGCAGCGCACCAGCCTCGGCGGGCAGTCGTCGATCCGTGGTTACAAGGATCAATCCTTGTCCGGCGACAGCGGCGGCTACTGGCGCAACGACCTGCGCTGGAGCCGCCCGGTGACGCTGGAATGGCTGCGCCCGGTGTTCGCCGAATACGGCACCAGCCTCGGTTACGACCAGGGCGTGATTCGTGGCGATCGCTACAACGGCGATCAGCACGGACGCATGTCCAGCAACTCGGTGGAGCTGTTTGCCCGTGGTCAGCACCTGGCCGCCAGCGTGACCTTTGCCCATTCCCTGGAACGCCCGGACACCCTGACCGAGCGTGAAGCGCCGATCTATTTCCGCATGGATTTCTTTCTCTGATTTCGCCCCATCGAGACTTTCAACATGGACGTTCGCCACTACGCTTTTCTCGCTCGTCAGCCTTCTGCTGCCGTAAAAAAACGTGAACACTTCTGGGGCATGCCCAAGCGCGGGTTGGCGTTCCTGTTGGCCAACGTCATGTTCTGGCAGCCGATGTGGGCGCAGGCCGACGGGATTGTGGTGGCTACGCCGGGCACCAGTCTCGGTCAAGCCGGCAACGGTGTGCCGATTATCCAGATCGCCACGCCCAACGGCAGCGGCCTGTCGCATAACCAGTTCCATGATTACAACGTCGGCACCCAGGGTGTGATCCTCAACAACGTCGCCGCGCAGGCCGGGGCGTCGCAACTGGGCGGCATCATCGTCGGCAACCCCAACCTCACCAACCGGGTCGCCGCGCAGACCATCCTCAACGAAGTGGTCGGCGGCAGCCCCAGCCAGTTGCGCGGTTACACCGAAGTGGCGGGGCAGTCGGCGCGGGTCATCGTCGCCAACCCCTACGGCATCAGTTGCAACGGTTGCGGCTTCATCAACACCCCACGCGTGACCCTCACCACCGGCAAACCGGTGCTGGACAACGGCCGTCTGGATCGCTTCCAGGTCGATCAGGGCAGCATCGCCATCGAAGGCGCCGGGCTGAACGCCACTAATGTCGACCGCTTCGAGATCATCACCCGCAGCGCGAAAATCAACGCCGAGATTCAGGCGAACCACCTGACCCTCGTCGCCGGTCGCAACGACGTCAACGCCGACAATCTCAACGCCACCGCCCGCGCGGACGACGGCAGCGGCAAACCAGGACTGGCTATCGATTCTTCGGCACTGGGCGGCATGTACGCCGGGGCGATCAAACTGGTGGGCACCGAAGCCGGGGTCGGGGTGAAACTCGACGGCAAACTGATCGCCAGCGGTGGCGATATCCAGCTCGATGCCAACGGGCATTTGAGTCTGGTCGACACCTCGGCCACGAACGGCGCAGTCAATATCAAAGCGGCCAGCCTCGATGCGCGCGGCCCGGTCTACGCCGGCACCGCCGTCAACGTACAAACCCAAGGCAACCTGACCAACCAGCAAACCCTTGCGGCCCGGGACAGCATCACCCTGAGCGCCGGCGGTCAGTTGACCAACAGCGGCGTCATCGAGGCTGGGGTCAACGCCGACGGCAGCCGCAACGCCAACGGCGATGTGAGCCTCAGCGCGCAGAATCTCAACAACACCGGCAAAAGCCTGGTCGCCAGCCGCACTCTCACCATCAACACTGCTCAGACCTTGAACAACCAGGGCGGCACGCTAAGCGGGCAAAGCACCCACATCACCGCCGCAACCCTGGACAATCAAAACAACGGACGAGTGCTGAGCAACAGCACGTTGAACCTCAATGCCAATCAGGTACTGAACTCGAAAGGCGTGATCAACAGCACCGGCAATCTCACTGGCAACGTCGGCCGATTGAGCAATAGCAGCGGCGAGCTGAGCAGCCTGGCTGATGTTGTCCTGAACGTAACCTCACTGGATAACGTCGCCGGCCTTGTGACAGCCGGTCGCCTGCTAGACATCACCGCCAGTGGTGGCATTAACAACGTCAGCGGCACCCTGGGGGCGAAGCAAGCTCTGATAGTCCGCGCACAAAACCTCGACAACAGCCAACAAGGAAAGCTGAGCAGCGAAGGTCAACTGACCACCCGAGTCAGCGGTCTCCTGAATAACCAGAGCAAAGGGCTGATCCAGGCCAACGGCGTGATGGATGTGCAGGCCACGCGCCTGGACAACCGTGAAGGGAAGATTTCCGGGATCAACGCACTCACGGTCAGTAGCAACAACGCAGACAACCGCAACGGCGTGATTCGTGCCGATCAGACGTTGAAGCTGTTGGTCACCGAGCTGGATAACCGCGATAAGGGACGCCTCGAAAGCAAGGCTGCACTGACCTTTGACGGCAACAAACTGGACAATCGCAACGGTGGCCTGCTGACCGCCACCGGCCCGCTGACCCTCAAGGCCAAAGAAGTCGCCAACGATGGCGGCCGAATTTCCGGCAAGGGTGACATCGAAGCCAATATCGATACCTTGAGCCAGCAGGCTGGCGAACTGGTTGCCGAGGGCAATCTGAAGTTGACCGGCAAGACGCTGGACAACCGTAAAGACGGCCTGGTCGCGTCGCTCAAATCGCTGTCGGTCAACGTCGATCAAATCGACAACCGTGGCGGTTCACTGTCCAGCCAGACCGACCTGCACATCAACGGTACGAGCCTGAACAACAGCGACAGCGGCAAAGTGTTGTCCGACACGACCCTGGCGCTGAAGGTCGATCAGATCATCAACCAGACCGCCGGGCTGATTTTCAGCAAAGGCGCGAACACGCTCAGTGGCGTCGGGCTCGACAACTCGGGCGGCAAGATCGTCAGCCAGAACAACCTCGCGTTGACCTTCGACGACCTCAAGAACAACCAGCAGGGGCTGATCAGCAGCGAAGGCACACTGGTGCTCAATGGCGGCAGTCTGGACAACCGTCTGGGCAAGCTCTCGAGCCTCGAAGCCATGTCGCTCAACGTAGCGGCAGCCCTGCAAAACCAGGGCGGTTTGATCGCTTCGCAAAAAGGTCTGACGCTGGCCAGCGCCAGTCTCGATAACAGCGATAAAGGCATCATCAGCGCCAAGGCGGCATCGACCGTCACTACAGGTGAGTTCAACAACAGCAAGGGCGGCAGTCTGGCGACCGACGGCACCCTCGACCTGACCGCCAGACACCTGGACAACTCGGCCGGGCAAATTGGCAGTCAGCAGCGGTTGAATGTCTCGGTCACGCGCCTGGATCAAGACGGCGGCGAGCTGTTCAGCAACAGCGACCTGACCCTCGACCTGAACAACGGCCTGCTGAACAACCAGCGTGGCAACCTCCATACACCGGGTCTGTTGCTGTTGAAAAACCTCAAGGAGGTGAACAACAGCGGCGGCGAAATCTCCGGTGCCAAGGCTTACAGCCTCACTGCGCAAAGCCTGAACAACGATGGCGGCAAGCTGCTGAGCAACGAGAAACTCACCCTCGTTATCGACCGTGCACTGAGCAACGTCAAAGGGCTGATCGCCTCCGCCGGCCTCGACAGTCGCAGTGCCAGTCTGAACAACACCAGCGGTGAAATTCGTGGCCGCGGTGAGGTTGAGCTGACGGTCACCAATGCCTTCGATAACCAGGCCGGTGTGGTCATTGCCGATGATGGCCTGACCGTAAAAGCCGTCAGCCTCGATAACCGCCAGGAGGGTTTGGTAGGGGCCACAAAAGCGCTGAAACTGACCGTCGATGACATCGATAACCGTAGCGGCGAACTGTCGAGCAAGGCTGATGTGACACTGAACGGCCAACAACTCGACAACAGCGACGCCGGTTACATCCTGGCCAGTGGCAACCTTGCACTGACCGTAGACAAGGTCATCAACCGCAACAAAGGGCTACTGTCCGGCGACGCCGGGTTGACGCTGACCGGGAAAACCCTGGAAAACAGCGGTCGCCTGACCACGCTGAACAACCTCACGGTGAACCTCACTTCGGATCTGGACAACAATCAGGGCAGCCTCGTCAGCGAGGGTAAGTTGGCGATCAATGCCCAGAGCCTGAGCAACAACGGCGGCACGATTTCCAGCGCCAAGGCGCTCACAATCGATAGTAAAGGCGCGGTCAACAACCAGGGCGGCAAGCTTTTGACCGACACCACGCTGACCCTCACCAGCACCCGTCTGGATAACCAGCAAAAAGGTGCGATCAGCAGCAAAGGTGGAATGAGCATCACCACCGGCGCGCTCAATAACAGCCAGGCCAGTATTTACGCGGGCGACCGTCTGGATCTGAGCGCCGGCCAGGTCACCAACACCGACGGCAGCATTGGCGCGGCCACCTCGCTGGTTGCCAACGTTACAGGCCTGGATCAGCAAGGCGGCAAGCTCTTCAGCAAGGGCGCCTTGACCCTTGACCTGAGCGGCGGGACCTTGAACAACCAGGACGGCTTCATTAACGCGCCCGGTCAACTGCTGCTGAAAAACCTCGCCGGTGTGGACAACCGCAATGGTGAAATCTCTAGCGAAGAGGCTTTCGAGCTGATCGCCAAACAGCTGGATAACAGCGATGGCCAGGTGCTCAGCAACCAAAAACTCACGCTACGTATTGAGCAGGCGCTGACCTCGATCAAAGGCAAAATTGCCGCCGCAGCATTGCAGGTCCGCGCCGCCAGTCTGGACAACAGCGCCGGCACACTGCTCAGCGATGGCGATCTGCAAGTGACCGTCGACGGTCTACTGACCAACCAGAACAAAGGCCTGATCAAAGCGGCCGGACAACTCACCCTCAACAGCAACGGTCTGGATAATCAGGGCGGTACGTTGCTGGGCAGCACTGGCCTGAGCATCGATCTGGGTGCAACACCTGCCGACCTGAATAACCAGAATGGCCTGATCAACACCAAGGGCGTGTTGAGCATTGCGCATCTGCGTGACCTGAATAACCAGAAAGGCGAAATCTCCAGCGTCCACAGCTTCAGCCTGACCGGCAACACGCTGGATAACCGTGGCGGCAACCTGATCAGCAATGATCAATTGACCCTCAACGCCACCCGCCTGAATAACCAGGGCGGCCTGGTTTCCGGCTGGAACAAACTCACCGTCGTCGGCGGTAGCCTCGACAACAGCCAGGAAGGCACGCTCTCCAGCTTGCTCGGCAATTTGAACATCGACCTCAGCGGTGCGCTGATCAACAACGCCAAGGGTGGCCTGGCGGGCTTAGGCGACGTGACCATCACTGCCGCGAGCCTCGACAACAGCAACGGCATCGTCACCAGTGGCGGTAAGCAGACGCTGACAATGACTCAAGGTGCTATCAACAACGCATCGGGTGGCTTGATCGAAAGCAGCAGCACACTGGATATCAACGCGACCTCCTTGAACAACGTGTCGGGGAACATCACCGCGAACAAAGCGCTGACCTTCACCGGTACGAGCCTGGACAACAGCAACGGCAGTCTGGTCGGTGAAGACAGCGTCACCCTCGATCTGCTCGGTACGCTGACCAACATCAAAGGCGCACTGGGTAGTTCGGGGCCGCTGGTGATCAAGCGTTCCAGCAGCATCGATAACCAGAGCGGCCAACTGCTCAGTCAAGGTTTGTTAAGCCTGTTGACCGCAAACCTGAATAACAGCCTGGAGGGCACCGTGGCTGCCAACGGGCAGCTCGACCTCACCGCCACCGGCAGTGTTCGCAACGACGCCGGCGGCCTGATCTCCAGTCGCGATGCAGGTGTCAACGTCAAAGCTGCTTCCCTGAACAATGCCGGTGGGGCGCTGCAAAGCCAGAGCGCATTGACCCTGGACGTGAAGGGCGGCGCCATCGACAACCAGGGCGGCAAGATCATCGCCCAGAACGGTGAATTGAACATCACCGCCGCCGGCCTCGACAGCCGTGCCGGTGTGCTGTCGAGCCTCAAAGGTTTGCTGCAGACCCGCCTGACGGGTGTATTGCGCAACGGCCAGGGCGGCAAGATCGAAGGCAATCGCCTCGACCTTCAGGCCTTGGGCGGAATCTACAGCGACGGCGGACGCATCGCCGCCAATACCGGCAACATTCTGCTTAACGCTGGCAACGCGGCTATCGATAACAGCAACGGCGGGATTTACGCCAAAGGCCAGGTCAAGGTTATTGGCGGTGCGCTGAACAACAACGCCGGTAAGATCAGCGGCGATGGAATCGACGTCGTTCTCGATAGCAATCTCACCAACCGCGGCGGCCTGATTGAAAGCGCCGGCGCCCTCGCCGTGCGTGCCGCCAGCGTTGATAACCAGACGGGCAAACTGCGTGCGTTGGGCATCAGCGGGAAAACCAATTTCCAGATCGGCAGCCTGTTCGATAACCGCAATGGCTTGGTGGAAACCGCCAACACTGACCTGACTTTCGCAACGCCGAGCTTCTTGAATGCGGGCGGTACCGTGACTCATGTGGGTGTGGGTGAGTTCGACATTTCGACAGCCAACGTCATGAATGCTGGCGGTTCGATGGTGACGCGCGGCGGGTTGACGCTGAATGCGGATAGCTGGACTAACAGCAGTGTGATTCAGGCGGGGCGGTTGCGAGTTAACGTCAATAACTTGATACAAACCGCAGGCGGCCAGTTGCTGGGCTCCGACAGTTTCATCGGCAGCGGGGTCAATTGGTCCAACGAAGGCCTGCTGGCCAGTAACGGCACCTTCAGCCTCGACTTGAGCGGAGCATACGGCGGAAACGGACGGGTCAGCAGTGTCGGGAATCTGGGGCTTACGGCCTCTCAGATCGACTTGACCTCTGCGGCCAGTATCACCGGCGCTTCGGCTTCTACGGTTACCAGTCGTGGCAGTCTGAACAACTTTGGTCGAATCACTTCGGCTGACAGTCTGACTGTCAATGCCTCCTCGCTGACCAACAACGGCACCCTCGGAGGTACCGGCAATTTACGCATCAGCAGCAACTCATTGCTCAACCAGAATGGGCTGATTTTCAGTGGTGGCGACATGGCGCTGCGGGTGGGGACGCTCACCAATCGCTACGCGGACATCTATGGCTTGGGCAACATCAGCATCGCCCGGGATGACAGCAATGGCTGGAGTTCATCGATCAACAACATCTCGGCGACCATCGAAAGTGTCGGCGATATGAGCCTGGCGGCCGATCACATTGAGAACCGCAAGGATGTGTTTCAGGTAACCGGTGGCGGGCTGGTTTCGGGTGCAATTGGGTTGCAGTGCTACTCATGTTCAACGTTTGATGTCTTTCAACCTCATTTCCCTGGATATCTGGTTTGGGTGGAAAACTACCAATCTCAGATCATTCAGGATTCGGCATCTGCCAGTTTGACAGCAGGTCGAAACTTTACTGGTAACGGTCGAGAGCTACTGAATAACGCCTCCACTATCAGTGCAGGAAACGACCTTTCGTTAAATCTGCAGAACTTCACTAATCAGGGGGCTGCGGTTGGCGATTACAGCATAAGACGCTCGCTTGGTGGGGCGAAGGATTCCTTGCATCAGTGGCGAGCGATCATGGATTACAACGCTGCCAATGACCCGTCTTATGATCCGGGTCCCTCCGGGTATAGGGATGGACGTTTGAAAAGTCCAAACTTGCATGTATGGAACAGCGAAGGTGTTGAGTCTCTCGATCGTATAGGGGGGCGTTCTGGTGGTGGTGAGGCGATCTGTTTCATTAGGTTTGGGTCAATATGGGTGGAATATGATCTGAGCTACGATTTTACACGTCCACATTACAATGATGGAGTCAGGACCGAAGCCCCTGACTTTGTCAAAAACGCCGCCTTTTCTGAAAACACTATTACCTACAGTGGTCCGTCGTCTTTTGCCAATGCTGTTGTCCAGGCCGGTGGCAAGGTTTACATCAACGCCACTCAGAACCTCACCAACAGTGTGGTTCGTGACGGTATAGCCGCGGGTGCCGGCGCCTCTCGTCTGGGGTCTACGCAACTCGCCGGCCAGGTCACCCCGACGGTCATCAGCATCAACTCCCAGTTGCCACCAGACCTTGCCCAACAACAAGTCAACCCGCTGACACTGCCTGGCTTCACCCTGCCGACCGGCGATAACGGCCTCTTCCGCCTTAGCGGTCAAGGCGGCACCGAGCAAACGATCGTACCTGGACAGAGCTGGACGATTGGTTCCGTTTCAGCCGGTAACACGCAGCGTTCGGACGGCATGCCTGTCAGGCAAGCCACCGAATTCCAGTTCGACAAGAACGACCCGGTCTCGGTCAAAAATCGCGAGCTGGCTTTGGCCAGTCGCCCATCGGTGAATCTCAACGACAAGACCGCTCAGGTCAACGTCAATGCCGCCGCTGGTGACGGTCCGGTCGGTGTGTTGTTGCCCAATCGCGGGAACAGTTCCTTCGATGTGCCGCGTGTGCAGGGACTACCCGATACCAGCGTGCGCTCCAACCCGCACAAGTACCTGATCGAAACCAACCCGGTACTGACCAACCTCAAGCAGTTCATGAGTTCGGATTATCTGCTGAGTAATCTTGGCTATAACCCGGACACCAGCGCCAAACGCCTGGGCGATGGCTTGTTCGAGCAACGCTTGGTTCAGCAATCGATCGTGGCACGCACCGGCCAGCGCTTCCTCGACGGTCAGACCTCTGACGAAGCGATGTTCAAGTACCTGATGAACAACGCCATCGCCAGCAAGGACCAACTGAACCTGTCCATGGGCGTAACCCTCACCGCACAGCAAGTTGCCGCGCTGACCCACGACATCGTCTGGCTCGAAGAGCACGTAGTCAACGGTGAAAAAGTCTTGGTGCCGGTGCTTTATCTGGCCCAGGCGAACAATCGTCTGGCACCCAATGGCGCATTGATCCAGGGCGGCGACGTCAAGCTGATCGCCGGCCAGGACCTGAACAACGCCGGCACCCTGCGCGCCACCAACAACCTTTCCGCCGAGGCCGGCAACGACCTCACCAACACCGGCTTGATCGAGGCGGGTGATCGCCTGACGCTGAAGGCGGGCAATAACATCGTCAACAAATCGGGCGGGATCATTTCCGGCCGCGACGTCAGTCTGACGGCAACCAATGGCGATGTGATCAACCAGCGTGACGTGACCGGTGTTGATGTCCGTCGGGGTGGAAGTCTGCAGCATCGCGATTATCTCGATAACGCGGCACGGATCGAGGCAGCCAACGATCTGAGCATCGATGCGGGTCGTGACATCAACAACATTGGCGGTGTGTTGCAGAGTGGGCGTGACCTCGAACTTGATGCGGGCCGAGACGTCAACATCACCTCAGTCCAGGATCGCAGCACTAATGCGCGTGGCAGCCATTTCCTCAACCAGACCATTACCCAGCATGCTGCTGAAGTGACGTCTGGTCGGGATCTGTCGATCAGTGCTGATCGTGACGTCGCCATTGTTGCAAGTCGCCTCGACGCCAAACGTGATATCGGTGTCGATGCAGGCAATGACATCGTCATCACCTCGGCCGCCAACGAGAGTGATTACGTCTCGCGCAGCAAGAGGCAAGCGCAGGAAACCCATAGCACCACTCAACAGGCTTCCGTACTGAACGCCGGTCGCGACATTGCCCTAAATGCGGGCAACGATCTGGGCATCATCGCCAGTCGCATCAAGGCTCAGGAAGACGTTAGCCTGGACGCGGTGCAGGACATCACTGTCGCCTCGGCAATAGACGAGAGTTCCTCTTACTACTACAAGAAGAAAAAAGGCTCGTTTGGTCGCGGTAGTACCACCCAAAAAGAGAGCTATGACAGCACCAACGTCGCCTCGGTGATCGAGGCCGGCCAGGACTTGACCGTCAACACCAGCAAAACAGCCAGCGGTGGGATCACCCTGGATGGCGGTCGTGATGTCACAGTTATCGGCAGTCAGTTGAAAGCCGGCAATGATCTGATGGTCGGTGCGACTCGTGATGTGGCGGTGCTTTCGGGCATTGAGGAGCATGGTTCCTACAGCAAGAAAACCAAATCCGGCCTCTTCGGCATGTCCAAGAGTGGCAAGAGCGAGTTGAAGACCACCGCCAGTCAGGTGGCCAGTGAGCTGGAAGCGGGCAACGATGTGGTCGTCGCGGCGGGTAATGACTTCCGTCTGCGCGCCAGCGAAACCTCGGCCGGCAATGATGTTGAACTGCGGGCGGGCCTGGTCAACAAGGACGGTGACATCAACCTGGTTTCGGCCAATGACACGGCTTATAGCCGCAGCGAGCAATACAAGAAAAAAACCGGTCTCTCCACTTCAGGTGGGTTCCTGTCCATTTCCTCGGCCAAGGAGTCCGGTCGTCAGGCGCAAAGCAGTACCAGCGTGGGCAGCCAAGTGGTGGCTGATCGTGATGCGACCTTGCAGGCCGAGCGTGACATCAACGTATTGGGCAGCGGTATCAATGCGGGACGCAACGTCAGCTTGAATGCCGGACGCGACGTGAATGTGGTCGCCGCGCAGAACGAGAATGCCGAGCAGGATTGGTCAAAATCCAAGCAGGCAGGTATCGGCGTTTCCAGTGACGCCAACGGCGTGAGCCTGTTCGTCGGTGCCGATAAGCTCAAGGAAAAAAATCGTCTCGAACAGCAGACCGCTGCCGCCAGCCAGATCAGTGCCGGGCAAGACCTGACGATCAAGGCTGTGCGCGATATCAATCAGGTCGGTTCCGACCTGAAGGCCGACAACGACATCAACCTGAACGCTGGCCGTGATATCAGGATCGACGCCGCGCGGGAAACCCTGTTGACCGAGCAGCAGCGCGAAGCCGAGCGCAATGGTCTGGGCGTCACCCTCAACCACAACTACGGTAAGACGAAGGATGCGGCGAATGGGGTCGGAAAAGGCGAAAACGGAGTCAGCCAAGGCTCCAGTGTCCTGAAGGGGGTTGATGCCATTGGCCAGTTCCTGGCGGGGCCGACGGGCGACGTCAAGTTAGGTAACAGCAAGCAAAGCAACAGCCAGCAGGTTGTCGAGCAGACCAACAAATCCTCGACCCTCAATGCCGGTCACGACCTCAACCTGAACGCCAACAATGACGTAGTGGTCAAGGGCAGCCGGCTGGATGCCGGGCGTGACATCAACGTCAAAGGTCGTGATGTGACCTTCGACGTTGCCAAGGGCGGCGTCAGTCAGGAAACCCAAAACACCGAGAGTTGGGGCGGCATTCACGGCGGAACCAGTGGCGGCATCAAGATTGGTGTCGGTGGCAGCTATGGCACTGCCAGTGGCGACAGCGCCCAAGGATCCGCAACGGTCACGCAGCTGGGTGCGGGCCGCGATATCAATCTCAAGGCCAGCAACGACCTAAACCTGATCGGTACCCAGGCCAAGGCGGGGCGAGATATCGATTTGAATGCCGGCAACGAACTGAACATCCGCTCGGCGCAGAACGACAGCAGCAGTGAAAACAATCGCCACAACGGTGGCGGAGAAGCCGGTCTTGCCTTCGGCTCCGAGGGGGTGGGCGTTTATGTCAGCGTCAGCCTCGGCAAGGGCAATCTGGAGCGCGAGAGCGAACGTCAACAAGAGGCATACCTCTACGCCGGTAACCGCCTGGGCTTCACCAGTGGCCAAGACACCAACATCGCAGGTGCCACCCTGCGCGGCGATGAAGTGGTCGGTCGTGTTGGCGGCGACCTCAATGTTTCCTCGGTAGCCGATACCGGCGAGGTCAAGGGCAAGGAGTTCGACATCAGCGCTACCGGCTCCTTCGTCGGTGTCAGTGGCTCGGTCGGCTACGGCCAGACCACCGGCAAGACTAACTGGGTTGAAGAACAAACCAGCATCACCGGCAAAAGCAAAGTCGATATCCGCACCGAAAACCACACTCAGATCGACGGTGCGGTGATTGCTGCCGACAACGGCAACCTGAAGCTGGACACTGGCACATTGGGCTTCAGCGATATCGCCGGGAAGGATAAAGAGCACGGTTACTACTTGAACGTCGGCGGCACCTACAACTCCGGCGGTAATGGCGGCACCGTGCAAGACGGCAGCCAGGTAGGGAAAGGCAAGGAAGGTCAGGCGGGCGGGAGCGTTGAAGGCTGGAACTACGAGAAGGATCGCGAGCAGATCGTGCGGGGAACCGTCGGCGCGGGCGAAATTGTTGTGCGCAAGGACGCCGAGACCGGCGCTGACTCCACCGCCGGGCTGAACCGTGATGTAAGCAAGGCGTATGAGATCACCAAGGATGACGAAGAACGCACCGATCTGTATGCCAGTGATTCATCCATTAACGCCGTACTCCACCCTGTTGTAACCGTGCAGGAATGGACCGAGGCGTTCCTCAACTATGACCAGACCGCACTGGCCAACTTCGACAAAGCGGCCTCGGCGCTGAACGTCGTGGTCAATCGCGTGGATAACATTCTGGGCCGTCCCATGGATGCCGGCGCGGAGGCTGCGGCAGGCAAGGACCTGGCGGAAAGCACTCTGGAAGCGCTTCTCCTGTCAGGCAAGAGCCGTAAAGACGCCTTGACGATGATGGGCGATCCCGCGTTCATCGACGGTGTTCTTGCCAATCTGGCCAGGCTCAATGGTATCGAACCTCAGGTCATCAAGGACATTGAGGAGATTGTTGCGTCGGATAAATACGTCCCTGGTCCAAACGTTCTGAACTTGGATCCACTGGAAGTCACCCCGGCCGGTATTCGGCAGCTGCAAGGTGTTCTTTTTCAGTTGTCTGCGATCCAGGTTTACATCAAGGAGCATCCGGGGAGTGCAGAGGCCATCGGGTATGTCATGGCCGCCGCTCAAGGGCCAAAAGGTGTCGCTCAATTTATTGTCATGCAGGCGCTTGCAGGGACAGAGGCTGGTCAAACAATTTCAGCCAATATCGACAAGGCAATAGCTGAGACTGGCAAAAAAGTGGCTGAGGTTATTGAGGGGACGAAACTCAATCCCGACTTTGACAGCGATAGCTATGTGATTGGTGGTGGTGAGCTGATTACCAGTATCTTGACGGGGGCGCTGCCCGGAAAGGTGCCGGGGAAAGGTGATTCACGTATCACGGTGGGGGATGCAAAAGGCGCAAAAAACCTCGGTTCTGTTCCTCGAAGCGCAAATAATCTTGCCGGAGGCCCTCTCGAAAACGCAACTCAGGTTAGTGGCCGCTTCAAGCTAGACGGTGGCCCAATTAATGGAACGGTGTATCGGGCTGATAATCAAGGAAATATCACCAGCTATGCCGTTTATGACTCAGCCGGGATGATCGTTAAGAGAGTTGACGTTACAGGTGCCGCTCACGCTGATGTGTCAACACCGCATGTAATAGAATATGGTAGAAATACGTTACCGGACGGGACAGTCAGAGTTCAGTCCCCTTCTACGAAATTGGCACCGAGGCCTATCACGCCGGATGAAATCCCATGAAGATTAATACAATCAAGCAGTTTAATGGTTTGAGCAGATATGACCAATGGGCGTCAGGGTGGGCTGAAAAAGATAATGTAGACATATTTTCTTATGTGAGCGCTGTCTGCAATCCTGAAGACAGTCTATTGTTTTGTAGGCTCTTGTTTCCTGATTTTTTTGTTAGGGACGGCGCTGTTTGTCTAAGCGCTAAATATGATTCTGAGATTTTTTCTTTATGGTTGAGTAAATATAATGGCGATGTGTGTGCAGTTGAAAAAATAATGAACCACACTCATCTGTACGATATTTTTGCAGGCTGCAGTGATGATGTCGATGATGTGGTTTTTGAACAGTTGGCTGAAGTTGTTGCTTTGTCGTGGCGTCTAGTCTTGAAAGATAAATTTCCGGAGAGTAAGTTTGTTGTTGATGTTTCTAACTCGGATCAAGATTACGGACCCACTGTGACTTTTTATCAAGTAGTTGGCTAGGTCCAAAAAGTATAGCGAAAAGGGGGGCGGATTTTTTTGTTTGGCTTGTCGATGATGAGGCTAGAGAATAAATCTGCCCCCTTTCTTCAAAAGACATCCGGTTCATGCAAGATAGTGTTTCGAACACTTTCAAAGATGGTCAGACTCTCCAGTCAACAATTGACGGGCTGAAGTCAGGAAAAATTTCTCCGGATGACTTGCCTCCTATTCGAGTATTTGAGAGGGACGGAGCGGTTTACAGCTTAGATAATCGGCGATTGCTTGCTGTGTCTGAGGCTGGCGTTCCAATCAAAGTTGTCCCAGCTACGCCAGCAGAGGTTGCTAGGGAAGGATGGAAAATGACTACGCCCAATAATGGTTCTATTATCTGTGTTCGAGGTGTTTGTAAGTGAGGGGCGTATGAGTTCTGAGCGAGTTAGGGAAATACAGACAAAAGAAGATCTTGCAGATTTTATTGGAGAGTTCAGGGAGGGATTGATACTTAATCCTGACGACTGGGAAAATCCAGACCTAGAGAGATTTTTAGCTGCAATGGAGGCCTGGATTAGGTCAATAGATATGTATGCAAAGAACTCTGGTGATAGTGATGTTGCTAGCCCTAGCTGGAGCACTTTTGCAAAGATATTGTGTGCGGCGAAAGTCTATGAGTAGTCGTTTTACGTAGAGTTCACTCAACACCGGCCCCGTGCCGGTGTTGCTTTGTCCGCTTACTGAAAACCTCCCTTCTCTCGCCGCTCGCTTTGGTCGTGGCTGAAAGATCAAGGCATTAAGCATTTGTGCAACAAACTTCTGCTGGCTCTTTGGTAGCTGGTCGATGGATTCCAGTTGCTATTGCCATTCGGAGCAGGGCCACGCTATGCGCAGTGTTTTCCTGTTGCTGACAAAACAGTTTTTCTGCCGACAACGAACTGAACATCCGCTCGGCGCAGAACGACAGCAGCAGTGAAAACAATCGCCACAACGGTGGCGGAGAAGCCGGTCTTGCCTTCGGCTCCGAGGGGGTGGGCGTTTATGTCAGCGTCAGCCTCGGCAAGGGCAATCTGGAGCGCGAGAGCGAACGTCAACAAGAGGCATACCTCTACGCCGGTAACCGCCTGGGCTTCACCAGTGGCCAAGACACCAACATCGCAGGTGCCACCCTGCGCGGCGATGAAGTGGTCGGTCGTGTTGGCGGCGACCTCAATGTTTCCTCGGTAGCCGATACCGGCGAGGTCAAGGGCAAGGAGTTCGACATCAGCGCTACCGGCTCCTTCGTCGGTGTCAGTGGCTCGGTCGGCTACGGCCAGACCACCGGCAAGACTAACTGGGTTGAAGAACAAACCAGCATCACCGGCAAAAGCAAAGTCGATATCCGCACCGAAAACCACACTCAGATCGACGGTGCGGTGATTGCTGCCGACAACGGCAACCTGAAGCTGGACACTGGCACATTGGGCTTCAGCGATATCGCCGGGAAGGATAAAGAGCACGGTTACTACTTGAACGTCGGCGGCACCTACAACTCCGGCGGTAATGGCGGCACCGTGCAAGACGGCAGCCAGGTAGGGAAAGGCAAGGAAGGTCAGGCGGGCGGGAGCGTTGAAGGCTGGAACTACGAGAAGGATCGCGAGCAGATCGTGCGGGCCACGGTGGGCGCTGGTGAGATTATCGTGCGCAACGATGAGGGCGCCGGGAAGGACTCGACGGCCGGGCTCAATCGTGATCTGGACAAGGCCTACGAAATCACCCGTGACAAAGAGTCGCGTACCGATTTGTATGTGACGAGCTCGTCGGTCAAGGCCATCCTGAACCCCGCGGAGACTTTGCAGGACTGGAAGGACAGCGTCGCAAAGTATGGGGAGAACAGCGAAGAAGCGCTGCACAAGCTTGTTGATTTGTTCCGTGCCGGGAAGGCATTGGGTAGCGGAACCGGTCCTGAAATGGTGCGAGTTCAGCAGATTGAACGCGAGCTGATGCGTCGGTTGGGTAATCGCAGCGAACTAACCCGCGCCAACACCGTCAAGGCACTACTTGGTGTAGTCGCACCGGGTGCGCAGGGCCAGAATTTAGAGCTCGTCGCCCAGCGTCTGACGGATATGGCGGGGCAGGATCCCGACAAGGCAATGCATGTTCTTACGGTGATGTACCGGATGAATTTGCTGCAGCAGGTCCAGCAGAACTTCTTACCGGTGTTGGCGGCGGGTACTGTGCTGTTGGGAGCGTTGGCGACTTCGCTCACGGCCACGCAACTGCCTCCTGAACGGCAGGCAGAGATGCAGGCGGCGGTGTCGAGCGCGATCGACTCTATCGAGACGAACGTTCGTAATGTCAGTCAGCGTGCCGAGATGGTCAAGCTGATTGTGGATGTCGCGCTTGCCAACCTTGGGCTACCGATTCATGTGCTTGACCCGAGGTTGAAGAAGTACGAAGGTCTGCTGGTCGAGGCGGGCAAGCCAAACCCCAGCAGCGGGGGTTATGCAGAGGGCGGGCAGGTCGCCACGACACCGCATACCGGTGGAAGCCAGTTGGATGGCCAGCAAGGCGGCAATGCTTATGTAACGCCGGGTCATCAGTTGAATCCAGGAGTGGTCTATAACGAAAATAGCAACACTGGTGATGCAAAAGGCAATAGTGTTGCTGAGGCCTTAACTAGCGTTACCCAGAAGCAGCTCGATAAAAAATTCAAGCACGCTTCTGATTTTGGAGTGCTGACTACAAAGAAAAATCCTGAAACACTTGCTCAGTATGAGTCTGCAATCAAAACTCACATGGGTTCCACTTCTACGACTCAGCAAGGCACATACGGATTTGTAAAAGACTCCAAAGTGTTCTTTAATTCGACCACCAACAACGCTGTTGTGCTCGATGCGTCAGGAAATTTTGTGACGGGCTTTAAGCTCTCGCCGGGAACTCAGCAGTTTGATAACTTTATTAAAAATGGAGTTCTGCGATGAGTCTTACTATCTTCGAGTTTGCAAGATCGTATGTAGCGGGAAGGCTGACAGCCGAAATTTTTTCTGAGGCGTATATTGAGCTTTGGAAAATTGAGCGAGATAGGAATATCCTTCAGCTTGATGAGCCTTCGTTGAGCGAGTGTTTGTCCAGTATTTTTTGTGCTGCGGATATGTACGAGCCAGACGAATCAAGGGAAGAGTATGAACTTGACGATGAAATGCTTAGATCTGAAGTCGCGAGCTTGGTGCAAAAAATAGTCGCTGATTAGTTGGTGCAAAAGGTAGCACCGGTGCAGAAAGCGCTATCAATCAGGGCAGGCTCAATTCTCAGCTCTTGGCTGAGGAGGTTGCGAGCGGCGATGCGTTCCAGAAGCATGTTGTCGAACGGCAAGAGTTTGCTGGTCTAGGCATCAGCACAAAAAGCCAATTCCAGAGCTTTGTAGAAAATATCGTTTCCAATCCAGCAATGGAGCGCCGCCAAGCCGTTGATGGTACGGTCTACTATCTCGATAGTTCGACGAAGACCATTATTATTCGAGGGCAGAGAGGTGAGGCCACGACATTCAGACCCGACAAGGGCGGCGTTGGCTGGGAAAACTACATCAAATCGCAGGTTCCCAAGATGACTGAAATTAACAATGGCCTTGAGTCTATTCATCTCGAAGTCACACATAGAGAGTTGCGGTACTTTATTTCATGCGGTTTGGCTCTGGTACAGAATGTGCCGGAAGACTCCCTTCCGACATATTGTGGCTTGAGTAAAGATGAGATTATGGAGGTCTCTCTACGTCTGAGGGGGATTGCGGATCAACTTGGTGTTGACATGTAGGTAAATGAGTAAGCGGCTAAGTTCTAGCCGTTTACCTTTGGTGCAAAAGGTGTTTCTCCTGTTGTAACTGCAGAGGGAAAGATTGGCGGAAAAACATTTACTGATTTTAATCAGACTGCTCGTCCAGCTTCAGAAGCTAATGCTAGTCAGCCAACCTTGATATCTGATCGGGTAACTGCTAAAGCAGACGCATCTGGAAAAATCCTGCCAAATGGAAACATGGTCGACGTTCACGCAGAAATAGGTGTGCTACAGCAGGCATATAATGCCGCTAAGACTCAGGGGGCTGATATGGCTATGAGCGTTGCAGGTAAAGATGTGTGTGGTTTTTGCAAAGGTGATATAGAGGCAGCTGCAGAAAAAGCTGGATTGAAGTCTTTGACTGCTCAAGCGATAGATGACGTAACTGGATTGCCCAAAACATATACTTGGGTGCCAGGAATGCGGTCGATTAAGGAGACGCCATGAATATGGTTTTTGGAGGTTACATTGTTGATTCTAATGGAGATCACCGTCAGTTAAAAGTTATCTCGGATCCCGAAGAATTGGTTATTCGAGATGTGTTGATTTCCTGCAGTAAAAGCTCTGGCGTTGTCAAAATGCAGTGTCAGCCTGAATCTGAAGGTCGCCCCTATGAGCTGGCGTTGTATGTTGAAAATGAAAAATTTTTACTGATGCTTAACGAATATGATAAAGATGGTGAGCATAACGTCAGAACTCTAACTGATCTCAACTCGAAAAACGAACTCGTCAGCATTTTAGGAGAAAAGTATCCTGCTAGGGCAGTCACGCGTGATGTTGAACTTGTTTGTGCTATTTTTATAGAGTTTGCTCGTACAGAAAATGTGTCCGCAGATATCATGGCGTAACTTACACTAAATATCGTTTGGCTAGTTGGTGCAAAAAAACCAACTTGGGTTGCTGCTGAAAGGAAATCGAGCTACATAAAAGAAGCATAGGGAGAGGGAAGGGGCGAATTTATTTGAGCCAAAGCAGTACCCCCCCCCCTTTTTTT
>NZ_JBYTAJ010000051.1:0-28462 GCF_058788075.1 Pseudomonas sp. FW305-20
GCGTGGGAATGCAGCCCGGGACGCTCCGCGTCCCATCAAGAGCCGAACGCGGAGCGTCCGTTGAGGCATTCCCACGCAGAGCGTGGGAACGATCAGTTAGAGGTTATTCAGCCGTTGAAGGCTTCTCCCAAAGATTGACCCCGCCCTCTTGGGCAAACCGGTCAATCTCCGCCAATTCCTCTGCGCTAAAGCTCAGATTCTTCAACGCCCCGACATTCTCGATAATCTGCTCCGGCCGGCTCGCACCGATCAACGCCGACGTCACGCGCGGATCGCGTAACGTCCAGGCCAATGCCAGCTGCGCCAGGCTCTGACCGCGACGCTGGGCGATCTCATTCAGCGCACGCACATGGGCGATGTTGGCTTCGGACAGGTGCGCCGCCTGCAACGAACCACCTCCCGGACGATTGACCCGCGCGTCGGCCGGCACACCGTTGAGGTACTTGTCGGTCAATAACCCCTGAGCCAACGGCGTAAACGCAATCACGCCGGCACCGAGTTCGTCCGTCGTATCCAGCAGGTCTTTTTCCACCCAACGGTTGAGCAGGTTGTAAGCCGGCTGATGAATCAGCAACGGGACTTTCCACTCTTTCAGCAGCGCGGCCATTTCCCGGGTTTTAACCCCCGAGTACGAAGAGATACCGATGTACAACGCCTTGCCCTGTTGCACCGCGGTGGCCAGTGCGCTGGCGGTTTCTTCCAGCGGCGTGTCCGGGTCGAAGCGGTGGGAATAGAAGATGTCCACGTAGTCCAGGCCCAGGCGCTGCAGGCTCTGATCAAGGCTGGCCAGCACGTATTTGCGCGAACCGCCGCCCTGACCATAAGGGCCGGCCCACATGTCCCAACCGGCCTTGCTGGAGATGATCAGCTCGTCGCGATACTGCTTGAAGTCTTCACGCAGCAAACGACCGAAATTGATCTCGGCACTGCCATACGGCGGGCCGTAGTTGTTGGCCAGGTCGAAATGGTTGATGCCCAAATCAAACGCAGTACGCAGCAACGATCGCTGGGTGTCGATCGGCGTGCTGTCGCCGAAGTTGTGCCACAGGCCCAGAGACAGTGCCGGCAGCACCAGCCCGCTGCGCCCCACGCGGCGGTAAGGGATGGAGTCGTAGCGGTTTTCGGCAGCGGTGTAGGTCATCGAATCCTCTCTTGTCTGTCTTGAAGTTGGTATCGACTGCTTCGCAAGTTGCCCAGCATACGCCCAGACAAACGCCGATAAACCTCGGACTCGAGAAAATGCTGAAACGTTTCATATGATCGTTCCCACGCTCTGTGGGAACGATCAAGAGCAGCGAGCAAGGTCAAACAGCCCCCGCAAACACTTCCCCCAACCAATCCACAAACACCCGAACCCGTGGCGACATGTGTCGGTTGTGCGGATACAACACCGAAACCGGCATCGGCGGTGGTGGCGTGTCGATCAGGACTTCCTGCACCAGACCCTGGGAAATCTGCGTCTCCATTCGGTAATGCGGGCACTGGATCAGGCCCAGCCCGGCGATCGCCGACGCCGCATAAATTTCTGCGCCGAACACGGAAAGCGCGCCATCGATGGCGACTTCCTTCAGCTCGCCGTCAACCATGAATTCGAAGGGAAATAACTTGGCAGTCGTGCGCGAGACGTAGTTCACGGCACGATGATGCTTCAGGTCGTCGAAGCTTGTCGGTTCGCCGTATTTGCGCAAATACGCGGGGCTGGCGCAGGTGATTTGGCGCAGGTTGGCAACGCGGCGGCCGATCAGCGCGGAGTCGCCCAAGGTGCCGGCGCGCAGCACGCAGTCGACGCCTTCAGCGATCAGGTCGACAAAGCGGTCGGCCTCGCTGATGGACAGTTCGATGTCCGGGTAGCGCGCCATGAACTGCGGCAACGCCGGGATGACGAAGTGCCTGGCCAGCGTGCCATGCAAATCCACGCGCAATCGGCCCTTCGGGGCGACGCTTCGGAATGCCAGTTCGGCTTCTTCCAGCTCCGCCAGCAGCTGCACGCAACGCAGGTAGTACGCCTCGCCATCCAGTGTAGGACGTACCTTGCGGGTACTTCGCTCCAATAAACGCGTACCGAGCCAGGCTTCGAATTGATTCAGCGTGTGGGTCAGCGTCGCCCGCGGCAGGTTCAGGTCGTCGGCAGCCAGCGTGAAGCTGCTGCGCTCGTAGATCCGTACGAAAACCTTCATCGCTTTGACTTGATCCACGCGGGTCTCCTGGCGATTGATTGTTGGCGATTATTGAACAGTGAAGGCAACTCTCGTGCATTTATTGGCCTGAGTAAACATGTGAATCTGGCTTCACCCCAAGCCATCAACTTCAAAGGAATTACCGCCATGACGAACCAAACTTCGAAAGTTGCCATCGTGACCGGCGCCTCCCGTGGCATCGGCGCGGTGATCGCCAAACATCTGGCCAAACAAGGTTTCGCCGTCGCCATCAACTACGCCAGCAGTGCCACCGAAGCTTCAAGACTGGTGGTGGAATTGCGTCAGGCCGGGCATCAGGCCATAGCGATCAAGGCGGATGTAGCGAACGCCGACGACGTACGCCGGCTGTTCGACGAGACCGAAATGCAACTGGGCAAGGTCGATGTGCTGGTCAACAACGCCGGCATTCTCAAAGTGCTGCCGCTGGCGCAACACACTGACGAACTGTTCGACCAGACCTTCAACATCCACGCTCGCGGCACGTTCAACACCCTGCGTGAAGCCGCCACCCGCCTGAACGCTGGGGGGCGGATCATCAACTTCTCCAGCAGCACCGTCGGCCTGAACCTGCCAGGTTACGCGGTGTACATCGCGAGCAAAGCGGCGGTGGAATCCCTGACCCAGGTGTTCGCCAAGGAAATGCGCGGTCGCAATATCACCGTCAACGCCGTGGCCCCCGGTCCGGTGGCGACCGACCTGTTCCTGCACGGCAAGAGCGAAGAGCAGATCCAGACTTTCGCCAAGATGGCCCCGCTGGAACGTCTGGCTCAGCCAGAAGACATCGCTCGCGTTGTGTCTTTTCTGGTCGGCCCGGACTCGGCGTGGGTCAACGGGCAAATCCTGCGCGTCAACGGTGGGCTGGTTTAACTATGCTCACTTGACACCGCAGCGCCCCTATCGCGAGCAGGCTCGCACCCACAAGGTCGTCGCAATCCTGTGGGAGCGAGCCTGCTTGCGAAGGCGGCCGCAAAAGCGACACACATCTGAAGGGCGGAACCCACCATGCACACCACGATCATCATCACTTTCGGCCTGATCCTGCTGGCGCTGATGTTGTTCATCGGCGAGAAAATCGGCTTCAGCCAACAGACGCTGACCTACAGCTTCGTGGTCCTGTGGCTGGCGTTGACGTTGATCAATGGTGCCGTTGGCATGGTCACCGCCGGCCAGTCATTGAGTACGGAACTGATGATCGGCACGGTGGTGTTCAGTGTGCCGGTGGCGGCGCTGGTGCTGTACATGGTGTTGAGCGCCGAGACCTGAAAAAGGCTCGGCGCCACCGGTTCTCGATCAACGCACCAGATGCAGGAATTGCAGATGTCGTTCGTACTGATCGAGGATGTCGTTGATGATCTGCTCCTTGGTGTAACCCACCAGATCGTAATCCTGACTGCCCTCGCTCAAATGCACTTCGGCCCGGTAGTAACGACGGTTGTTGAGTTCCTTGGAACCCATGCCGCCACGGGCGAAGGACGGCGTGAAGTAGCCGCGCATCTGCACCTGATAAATGAACGGACGCTCCTCACCATGACCGATTTCCAGGCTGACGTTGTCGTTGGCCGGGTCCGGCTGTGTGACCACCTTCAAACCCTTCTCAACGAACACCGCCGAGACTTCTTCAATCGCCGGACGCACCGTCGTATCGAGGAAACGATAGACCTCATCCCGTGACGGGAAATGCACGGCCTGACTCAGGCGCTGACGCCAGCCGCCTCGCCGCGATCCGGACACCGGCGCCAGCGAATGCAGTTGCGCGATCTGCTTCTGCGACTCCAGGTAGAACGCCTTGTGCAGCCCCCACATCATCAGCAGCAAGATCATCGAGAACGGCAACGAGGTCAGGACCACCGCTGACTTCAGCGCATCGATACTGCCGGAAAACAGCAGCGCACTGGTCACCAGCGCGGTCATTGCGCCCCAGAACACCCGCAGCCATTTCGGCCCGTCTTCATCAGGATTGCCGCCCTTGGCGGACAGTGTCGACAGCACGACGGTGCCGGAATCGGCAGATGTCACGAAGAACACGAAGCTGATGAACACCGTGACCGCGATGACGGTTTTGCTCCACGGGTAGGTTTCCAGCAGCAGGTAGAGGGTCATCGACGGGTTATCGATGGCCGACATGCCAAGGGCACTCATGCCGTGGTTGAGGACCTGGTCGATGGCGCTGTTGCCGAAGATCGACATCCACGCCAGGGTGAAGCCGAGCGGAATCAACAGCACGCCGAAGACGAATTCGCGGATGGTCCGGCCACGGGAAATCCGTGCGATGAACAGGCCCACGAACGGCGACCATGCGATCCACCAGGCCCAGTAGAACACCGTCCAGCCGCCCAGCCAGTCACTGGGTTTGTCGTAGGCGTAGAGGTCGAAACTCTTCATCGGCAAGGCGCCGAGGTAGTCACCGATGTTCTGGATCAAGGTGTTGAGCAAATGCTGGGTCGGGCCGGCGAACAACACGAACAGCAGCAGCGCGCAGGCCAGCAGCATGTTGATGTCGGACATCACGCGCACGCCTTTATCGACGCCAGACACCGCGACGATGATCGCCGCGCCCATCATCAGCGTGATCAGGCCGACCTGAATCCACTGGGTGTGAGCGATGCCGAACAGGTAGTCCAGACCTGAGTTGAGGTGCAACACGCCAAAGCCCATGTCGGCACCGAGGCCGAACACCGTGGCGATGATGCCGAAGCCGTCCACCGCGTAACCGATCGGGCCATTGATGCGCTTGCCGATCAGCGGATAAAGCGCCGAACGCAGGGCCAGCGGCAGGTTATGGCGATACGCAAAGTACGCCAGCGCCATGCCGACAAAGGCAAACACGCCCCAGCCATGCAGGCCCCAGTGCAGGAACAGAATCTGCATCGCCTGACGCGCCGCATCCGCCGTGCCGGCCTCGCCTTGCGGCGGTTGCGCCAAATGGGTCAGCGGTTCAGATACGCAAAAGAAGAACAGCGTGATGCTGATCCCGGCGGCGAACAGCATGCCGGCCCAGGACAGGTAACTGAATTCGGGTTCGTCGTGGTCGGCACCGAGCTTGATCTTGCCGTAGCCGGACAAGGCGGTGACCACCACGAAGACCAGATACAGGGTCATCGCGAGCATGTAGTACCAGCCGACCGTGTTGGCCGCCCAGTTTTGCGCTTCCAGAAGCCAGGCACCAGCCTGTTCGGGTATCGCCATGACCACCACGGCGAACAACAAGATAAAGGTCGCCGCGAAATAAAAAACCGGCGGATTCATGCGGACCTGACCGCTGGCGGGGGTGGGCGATGCACTCATGAAAGGTGCACCTCAAGGGGGTGAAACAGGGCAATCAATAACGGACTCGGCAAAGGCAAGCCTCCTGTTGTGAGCGGGCAGCAAACCGGCGGTTTAACTTGAATGAGCGTTCAAGTTAAACATGAATAGGGTGCTAAGGACTAATCGCAAGGCTCGGCGGTAAGTATCTGACGCTAGCTCAAGGATGGGTATGACGGGGGATTTAGAGGATTCGTTCAGTCGAGAATTAGCTAAATGCCATTATCCGGGTTCGGTTTGAAATCCAATCGCGAGCAGGCTCACTCCCACAGGGAGAAGTGTCGTTCACAGATCCGTGTCCAACATCAATCCACTGTGGGAGCGAGCCTGCTCGCGAAGAGGCCGGGTCAGTCAGCGAAGATTTACGGGCTTACTTCTGCGTCCCGTCATCATGCTGCAGATTCGCCTGAGTCAGGTTGCTACCCGCCGGCACGCTGCGGGTCAGCCAGACATTGCCGCCAATGGTCGAGCCCTTGCCGATGGTGATCCGCCCCAGAATCGTCGCACCGGCATAGATCACCACGTCATCCTCGACAATCGGATGTCGCGGCTGCCCCTTCTGCAACTGACCGTCTTCATCTGCCGGGAAACGCTTGGCGCCCAACGTCACGGCCTGATAAATCCGCACACGCTCGCCGATGATGGCGGTCTCGCCGATCACCACACCCGTCCCGTGATCGATGAAGAAGCTGCGACCAATCTGCGCGCCAGGGTGAATGTCGATGCCGGTGGCCGAGTGCGCGATTTCCGCGCTGATCCGTGCCAGCAGCGGCAACCCGGCGCGGTACAAATGGTGGGCCAGGCGATGGTGAATCACCGCCAGAATCCCCGGATAGCACAGCAACACTTCATCGACGCTGCGAGCCGCCGGATCGCCGTGATAAGCCGCCAGCACGTCGGTGTCGAGCAGACTGCGCAGCCCCGGCAATGCGAGGGCGAAGTCCTGAATGATCTGGATGGTCTTGGCCTCGACCTCGGTGTCGGCCTGGGCACTGTGGCGAGCGGCGTAGCGCAGTTCGAGTCGCGCCTGAGCCAGCAACGCGTTCAACGCAACGTCCAGCGTGTGGCCGACGTAGAAATCTTCACTCTCCTCGCGCAAATCCACCGGTCCCAGGCGCATCGGGAACAACGCGCCGCAGAGGGCTTCGAGAATCTCTGCCATGGCCGCTCGGGAAGGCAACTCGCGACCGCCCTGTTCGGTGCTGGCGCGGCCATTTTGTAGCCGCCACTGGTCACGCGCCGTGCGCAGTTGGCTGACGATGGTCTGCAGTTGCCAATGACTGGAACGCTCGCTCACGGTAAAAACTCCTCACGGGCGGCCGGACTGTCTGGCCGCGTTAACCGCGATTACTTTACGGCATGCTCTGGAAGCCGAATTAAGAACCGATTGTGCTGTACTCAGCACTTTTTGGCATAAGGCCGATTGGCAGTTGCCCCGCTAAATAGGCGTGCCTATAGTCCTGTCATCTCCCTCCCCCAGTACGGACCCCATGATCAAACAACAGCTTGCCCGCTTTAACCGTCTCGACTTGCTCGGTCATCCTACCGCCCTGGAAAAACTCGAACGCCTGTCGGCCTGGCTGGGCCGCGATGTATACGTCAAGCGTGATGACCTGACGCCGCTGGCGATGGGCGGCAACAAGCTGCGCAAACTCGAATACCTGGCGGCCGATGCGCTGGCACAAGGCGCCGACACCTTGATCACCGCTGGCGCGCTTCAGTCCAACCACGTGCGCCAAACCGCCGCCATTGCGGCCAAGCTTGGCCTGGGCTGCGTAGCCCTGCTGGAAAACCCCTTGGGTACCGACGACGCCAACTATGTCGGTAACGGCAATCGACTGTTGCTGGACCTGTTCGACGCCAAGGTCGAGCTGGTGGAAAACCTCGACAATGCCGACGAACAATTGCAGGCCCTGGCAGATCGCCTGCGCAACAACGGCAAGAAGCCGTATCTGGTGCCGATTGGTGGCTCCAACGCATTGGGCGCTTTGGGTTATGTGCGTGCCGGCCTGGAATTGGCCGAGCAGATCAAGGACACCGGGCTGACATTTGCGGCCGTGGTGCTGGCTTCGGGCAGCGCCGGGACCCATAGCGGTCTGGCGTTGGCGTTGAGTGAAGCACTGCCGGATTTGCCAGTGATTGGTGTCACGGTTTCTCGCAGCGACGAAGACCAGCGCCCGAAAGTCCAGGGCCTCGCCGAACGCACTGCCGAGCTGCTGGGCGTGAGCCTGTCGGCGAGTTTCAAGGTGGAATTGTGGGACGAATATTTCGGCCCGCGCTACGGCGAACCGAATGCCGGGACATTGGCCGCCGTGAAGCTGGTGGCGGGTCAGGAAGGCTTGCTGCTGGACCCGGTTTACACCGGCAAAGCCATGGCGGGTTTGCTCGATGGCATCGGGCGCCAGCGCTTCAATGACGGTCCGATCATCTTCCTGCACACCGGCGGGGCGCCGGCACTGTTCGCGTACAAAGACTTTTTGTAGCCGATCGTTCCCCGCTCTGCGTGGGAACGATCACTTAGCTAAAAAAAGAATAACAAACTTGATATTCATTATTTTCCAATCTAAAGCCGCCATCATATAGTCACGCCGCAGGCGAATTTGCAGCGAGACGCATACGCTGCTTTAGGGCAGGATATCGCAGTCGTCCAAATCCCGATTTTGCCAACATTCCTAAAAGCGTCTTCATAAGAAAACACAGGGGCTTGTCATGAATTTTTCCGCACTACGTCGAAACCTGCTGGTTGGTTCGCTGGGCCTGGCGCTGAGCGCCGGTCTGCTGGGGCAAGCGGTTGCCGGTGAGCAACTGCAAAAAATCAAAGACGCCGGCGTGATCAACGTGGGTCTGGAAGGCACTTACCCACCGTTCAGTTTCGTCGACGCCGACGGCAAACTGGCCGGCTTCGAAGTCGAGTTTTCCGAAGCCCTGGCCAAAGAGCTGGGCGTGAAAGTCAAATTGCAGCCGACCAAATGGGAAGGCATCCTCGCTGCGTTGGAATCCAAGCGTCTGGACGCGGTGATCAACCAGGTGACCATCACCGAAGAACGCAAGAAGAAGTACGACTTCTCCACGCCGTACACCGTTTCCGGGATTCAGGCGCTGACCCTGACCAAAAACAAAGACACCATCAAGACCGCCGCCGATCTGGCCGGCAAGAAAGTCGGCGTAGGCCTGGGCACCAACTACGAGCAATGGGTGAAAGAGAATGTGCCCAAGGCTGACATCCGCACCTACGAAGATGATCCGACCAAGTTCCAGGACCTGCGCGTTGGCCGCATCGACGCCATTCTGATCGACCGCCTCGCCGCCCTGGAATACGCCAGGAAGGCCAAGGACACTTCCGCCGCCGGCGAAGCGTTCTCCCGCCAGGAAGCCGGTATTGCCCTGCGCAAAGGCGAGCCTGAGTTGCTGGCCGCGGTGAACAAAGCCATCGACAAGCTGCGTGCCGACGGTACGCTGAAAAAGCTGTCGGAAAAATACTTCAGCGCTGACGTCACTCAATAATGGGAGAAGCTTTCCAACTTGCGCTGGATTCCGCGCCTTTCCTGCTGAAGGGCGCGTACTACACGGTGATCTTGAGCCTGGGCGGGATGTTCTTCGGCCTGGTGATGGGCTTCGGCCTGGCATTGATGCGCCTGTCGCGCTTCAAACTGGTGAGCTGGATCGCCCGCATCTACGTGTCGTTCTTTCGCGGCACGCCGTTGCTGGTGCAACTGTTCGTGATCTATTACGGCTTGCCGCAATTGGGCATCGAACTTGATCCGCTGCCGGCGGCCCTGATCGGCTTCTCGCTGAACATGGCGGCCTATGCCTGCGAAATCCTCCGTGCCGCGATCAGCTCCATCGAGCGCGGCCAGTGGGAAGCCGCCGCGAGTATCGGCATGACCCGCGCGCAGACCCTGCGCCGGGCCATCCTGCCGCAAGCGATGCGCACGGCCCTGCCACCATTGGGCAACAGCTTCATTTCGCTGGTGAAGGACACCGCGCTGGCAGCCACGATCCAGGTGCCGGAACTGTTCCGTCAGGCGCAGCTGATTACCGCCCGTACCTTTGAAATTTTCACCATGTACCTTGCCGCCGCGCTGATCTACTGGGTTCTGGCCACGGTGCTTTCGCACCTGCAGAACCAGTTGGAAGCACGGGTCAATCGGCACGATCTGGAGTCCTGACCCAATGATTGTCGTGGAAAAACTGACAAAGCAGTTCAAGGGTCAAGTGGTGCTCAACGGCATCGATCTGCAAGTGAAGGAAGGTGAGGTGGTGGCGATCATCGGGCCTAGCGGCTCGGGTAAAACCACGTTCCTGCGTTGCCTGAATTTTCTTGAAGAACCCACCAGCGGCCGGATCAAGGTCGGTGACATCGAGATCGATGGCAGCCGTCCGCTGAACCAGCAGCAAAGCCTGGTGCGACGTTTGCGCCAGCACGTGGGTTTCGTGTTCCAGAACTTCAACCTGTTCCCTCATCGCACTGCCCTGGAAAACGTTATCGAAGGCCCGATCATCGTAAAGAAGATCCCGCACGCCGAAGCCGTTGCCCTGGGTAAAAAGCTGATGGCCAGGGTCGGCCTGGCGGGCAAGGAAGATGCGTACCCGCGTCGCCTTTCCGGTGGTCAGCAACAGCGTGTGGCGATTGCCCGCGCGCTGGCGATGGAGCCGGAAGTGATTCTGTTCGACGAACCGACCTCAGCCCTCGACCCGGAGCTGGTAGGTGAAGTGCTGGCGACCATCCGCAGCCTCGCCGAAGAGCGGCGCACCATGGTTATCGTCACCCACGAAATGGGCTTTGCCCGGGACGTGGCGAACCGCGTGGTGTTTTTCGACAAAGGTGTGATCGTCGAACAAGGCGAAGCCAAGGCCCTGTTTGCCAATCCGAAAGAAGAGCGGACGAAGCAGTTTCTCAGCAAGTTCCTGACTAACGCCCAGCACTGAAACATCGCCTCACTACTTGTTAACTTCCATGGATGGAAGTAACAACCACTCCCACCAACAAAACCCTCGATATAGGCTCTTCGCTTGTTCACCTCTTTGAACAATAGATAAATTCTTATAGCCGCAGGCGGTACATATATATCTCCTGCAACAGAATAACCTCGCTTAAAATCCAGCCAAGACCCGCACCCTCGCCGTGCCGGGCTTCGCCGTCGACACCGCCGCCAAAAGCCCATAGAACAAGGTCAAATTCGACAGAGCGGTGCAGCTTATTAACTCCACTGCGTAGGATTTTTCTGAATAACACACGATCCAATACTTAACTAACAAACTCTATTGACACTTATACAAGCGCACTCTTATCTAGTCTCCAACAGGCAATTAACCTCGCACTCATTCACTATTTAATTTCACACACAGTGAACAGTTTTGTTGCCCGGTAATTCACGCCTTTCGAACTTTCAGAAACGGACTTTCGCTGCAAGGCTTCAAGGAGAATCCCATGACAAGCACTTCGAACAAACCCGAACTTGCGGCCCCAACTCTGGCGCAATCTCACAAGACCTGCATCAACATCACCTCGGCGGCGCACCTGCTGATCGATGTGGCGCCCTACTCCGGCATGGACGAAGGCGACCTGATCGAACTGTTCTGGGATAACTGCTACGTGGCCTCCAGAGTACTGACGGCTGACGATGTCGGCCAACCGGTCCAATTGCGTGTGCCCGAGAGCTTCATCGCCAATGGCACCTCGCGTGTGCACTACCGGATCATGCAGATCGGGCAAGGCCCCACCCTTTCAGCCACCAGACGAGTGCAGATCAAACTCGACTGCCCCGGCGGCCAACCGTCGGCGCTGTGCGGCGATGAAAACCAGAGTCTGGAGCCGGTGAACATTCCCGAGACCATTCGCCGCCAGGGCGTCAATCCGAACCAGATCAAGCGCGGTGTTCCGTTGACCATCGAGCCTTACCTGAACATGGCCGCCGACGACGAAATCACCTTGCGCTGGGGCGATGTGCGCATGGACCTGCCCAAGCTCAAGGCTTGCGATGTCGGTCAACCGATTCAGGTCTGGGTGCCGCCGGCGATCATTCTCGAAGCCGGCGAAGACCTGCGGCTGGAAGTGACTTATTGCATCCTCGACCGGGCGGGCAACAACTCCCGTTGGGCACCGCCGCGCTGGCTGAAGATCGGTTGCGCCAATCCGTACTTGAAGGCCCGGCCGAAAGAAATGCTCATGGCCGCCGAACCCCGCAAAAACTGAGATCCCTTGTAGCAGCTGGCGAAGCCTGCGTTCGGCTGCGCAGCAGTCGTAAATCCTGAATCCGCGATTAACCTGAATAACCGCGGCGCCTGTTTTAACGACTGCTGCGCAGCCGAACGCAGGCTTCGCCAGCTGCTACATGAATCTGTGGCACCGCCTTCTATGCATATTCCTAAAAGTTAGTTTATTAATTTTTTATACACGCTTAGGGTATATGCACCGGACCACCGGACATTCTTGTTTTCGTTCGTCGCAACCATCGCGGCGTTTTCATGAGATGTGAGGTAGGTATGGTCCGGAACACAATCACCCCAGTGCAGATCGCCAGGGCATTGCGTGCAGCCAAGGAGCGGCACTGATGTCCAGTCTGGCAGATGCAATCGTCCAGAGTGATCTGGACATCGCCCCGTTGTTGTTGCCCGCGCAGGTCTTGCGTAACGACGCACAAGCCATCAAAGCCGCCCATGAGCTGGCGCAAGTCGCCCGTCTGCAAGCAGCCAAACGCGACCAGCAGCGCAAGCTGCCGTGGTCGGAAATCGAACAGTTCACCCGCAGCGGCCTGGGCAGCATTTCTATCCCGCGCGAGTACGGTGGCCCGCAGGTTTCGTTCGTCACGTTGACCGAAGTCTTCGCGATCATTTCCGCGGCCGACCCGGCACTGGGACAGATCCCGCAAAACCAGTTCGGCATTCTCAATCTGTTACTCGGCAGCGCCACTGAATCGCAAAAAAAGCAGCTGTTCAAAAGCGTGCTCGACGGCTGGCGGATCGGTAACGGGGGACCTGAGCGCGGCACCAAAAACACCCTTGTACTCAAGGCGCGAATCACCGCCAGCGGCGACGGCTTCGTCCTCAACGGGCAGAAGTTCTATTCCACCGGAGCCCTGTTCGCCCACTGGGTCGCCATCAAGGCGCTGAACGACGATGGCAAGCAGGTTCTGGCCTTCGTCCGTCGCGGCACTCCTGGGCTGCGCATCGTTGATGACTGGTCGGGCTTCGGCCAACGCACCACCGCCAGCGGCACCATTTTGCTCAACAACGTGCAGGTCGACGCCGAGCTGGTGGTGGATAACTGGAAGATCAACGACAGCCCGAACATTCAGGGTGCCGTGTCGCAGCTGATTCAAGCTGCCATTGACGCCGGCATTGCCCGGGGCGCCATCGACGATGCTATCGAGTTCGTGAAAACCCGTGCGCGGCCGTGGATCGACGCCAAGGTCGAACGGGCCAGCGACGACCTTTATGTGATCGCCGACATCGGCAAACTGAAAATAGAACTGCACGCCGCCGAAGCGTTGTTGCGCAAGGCCGGGCAAGTGCTCGATCAGGTCAACGCTGCGCCGCTCACCGCCGAGTCCGCCGCCCGCGCCTCGATTGCCGTGGCCGAAGCCAAAGTGCTGACCACCGAGATCTCGCTGCTGGCCAGCGAAAAGCTTTTCGAACTGGCCGGCAGCCGCGCCACCCTCGCCGAATTCAACCTCGACCGCCATTGGCGCAACGCCCGCGTGCACACATTGCACGACCCGGTGCGCTGGAAATATCACGCCGTCGGCACCTATCACCTGAACGGCACACTGCCCGCTCGCCACTCCTGGATCTAACGACCAGAACACTTTTGACCAGATCTCTGGAGAAACACATGACCCTTTCTCACCACGTCGCGGTCATCACCAGCGATGAGCAAGCCCTGATCGTCGCCAGTGACCTGGCCGAAGATTTCAAACGCGACAGCGCCCTGCGCGACCGCGAACGCCGTTTGCCACACCCGGAACTGGAAGTGTTTTCCCGCTCGGGCCTTTGGGGCATCAGCGTGCCAAAAGAATACGGCGGCGCCGGGGTTTCCAACGTCACCCTGGCCAAGGTGATCGCGCTGATCGCCCAGGCTGACGGTTCCCTCGGCCAGATCCCGCAGAACCATTTCTACGCGCTCGAAGTGCTGCGGGTGAATGGCAGCGAAGAGCAGAAAAAACGCCTCTACGCCGAAGTGCTGGCAGGGCAACGCTTCGGCAATGCCCTCGCGGAACTGGGCACCAAAACCGCCCATGACCGCGTTACCAGCCTGACTCGCGACGGCGACGGCTACCGCATCAACGGCCGCAAGTTTTACGCCACGGGCGCGATTTATGCCCAGCGCATTCCGACCTCGGTCGTGGACGAAAACGGCGTTCAGCAACTCGCTTTCGTCCCTCGTCATGCCAAGGGCCTGACGGTCATCGACGACTGGAGCGGCTTCGGCCAGCGCACCACCGGCAGCGGTTCTGTGGTGTTTGAAGATGTTTACGTCGCCGCCGAAGACGTGATCCCGTTTCAAAGTGCGTTCGAGCGCCCGACCACCGTCGGCCCGTTGGCGCAGATTCTTCACGCCGCCATCGACACCGGCATCGCTCGCGCCGCCTATGAAGATGCGCTGCATTTCGTGCGCACCAAAACCCGGCCGTGGATCGATTCCGGCAACGACAAAGCCATCGAGGATCCGCTGACCATCAAGAGCTTCGGCCACTTGAGCATTCGCCTGCACGCCGCCGAGGCCTTGCTGGAACGCTCTGGCGAATTCCTCGACAAGGCCCAGGCCGACACCAACGCCGAGACCGTCGCCGCCGCGTCGATTGCGGTCGCCGAAGCCCGCGCCATCAGCACCGAGATTTCCCTCGCCGCTGGCAGCACGCTGTTTGAACTGGCCGGCAGCCAGGCAACCTTGATTGAACACGGCCTGGATCGTCACTGGCGCAACGCTCGGGTGCACACGCTGCACGACCCGGTGCGCTGGAAGTATCACGCGGTGGGCAATTACTACCTCAACGATGAAAACCCGCCACTGCGGGGGACCATCTGATGGCGAAGAAAAGGATTTTGCTTAACGCGTTCAACATGAACTGCATCGGGCACATCAATCATGGTCTGTGGACGCACCCACGGGACACGTCAACCCAGTACAAAACCATCGAATACTGGACCGAACTGGCGCAATTGCTGGAGCGTGGCCTGTTCGACGGCTTGTTCATCGCCGACATCGTCGGGGTTTACGACGTCTACCAAAACTCGGTGGACGTCCCGCTCAAAGAGTCAATCCAGTTGCCGGTCAATGACCCGCTGCTGCTGGTCTCGGCCATGGCTGTGGTCACCAAAAACCTTGGCTTCGGTCTCACCGCCAACCTGACGTACGAACCGCCGTATCTGTTCGCCCGACGCATGTCCACCCTCGATCACCTGAGCCGTGGTCGGGTCGGCTGGAACATCGTCACCGGCTACCTCGACAGCGCCGCCAAAGCCATGGGGCTGAGCGAACAGGTCGAACACGACCGTCGTTACGACCAGGCCGACGAATACCTGCAAGTGCTCTACAAACTCTGGGAAGGCAGCTGGGAAAACGGCGCGGTGCTTAACGATCCGCAACAGCGGATCTACGCGCAGCCCGAGAAAGTGCACAAGGTCGAGCACAAGGGCGAGTTCTATCAGGTCGAGGGTTATCACCTCTGCGAACCCTCGCCGCAGCGCACACCGGTGCTGTTCCAGGCCGGCAGTTCGGATCGCGGTTTGCTGTTCGCCGGGCGGCATGCCGAGTGCGTGTTCATCAGCGGCCAGAACAAACCGTCGACCAAGGTTCAAGTGGACAAGGTGCGCGCCAGTGCCGTCGAGGCCGGGCGCAACCCTGAGGACATCAAGGTGTTCATGGGGTTGAACGTAATTGTCGGCGAAACCGAAGAGGCAGCCTGGGCCAAGCACGCCGAGTACTTGAGCTACGCCAGTGCCGAGGCCGGCGTGGCGCATTTCTCGGCTTCCACCGGGATCGATTTTTCCGAGTACGACATCGACGAACCGATCCAGTACGTGAAGAGCAACGCGATCCAGTCCGCTACCAAAAACCTGCAAAACAACGACTGGACCCGCCGCAAATTGCTCGAGCAACACGCCCTCGGTGGTCGCTACATCACCGTGGTGGGTTCGCCTGAGCAAGTCGCTGATGAGCTGGAATCGTGGATCGCCGAGACCGGGCTGGATGGCTTCAACCTGACGCGAATCGTCACGCCGGAGAGTTATGTGGATTTCATCGACCTGGTGATTCCGGAGTTGCAACGGCGCGGGTCGTACAAGACCGCTTATGACAGCGGCAGCCTGCGGGAAAAACTGTTTCACGCAGAGGCGCATTTGCCTGAGCAACATACCGGATCCCATTACCGACACTAACCCCTGTAACTGATCGTTCCCACGCTCTGCGTGGTAATGCCTCCCGGGACGCTCCGCGTCCCTGCGGCGGTGACGCAGAGCGTCACTGGCTGCATTCCCACGCGGAGCGTGGGAACGATCGCCAATCCAATGCACTGACTGGAAAATCATCATGACCAAAAAACTATTCAGCCACCCAGTCAAAGCACTGGCCTTGGCCCTCGGCCTTTTCAGCTCCATCACCTTCGCCGCCGACGCGCCGCTGAAGGTCGGCACCACTGCCGCCTTCGCCATTCCCCTGGAAGCCGCCGTCGAAGAAGCCAGGAAACAAGGCCTGCAAGTCGACCTGGTGGAGTTCAGTGACTGGATCGCGCCCAACGTTAGCCTCGCCGCCGGCGACATCGACGTGAACTACTTCCAGCACGTCCCGTTCCTGGAAAACGCCAAGGCCGCCGCCGGTTTTGACCTGGTGCCGTTCGCGCCGGGGATCATCAACAACGTCGGCCTCTACTCAAAGAAATACAAAAGCTTCGACAAACTGCCGGAAGGCGCCAGCGTGGCGATCGCCAACGACCCGATCAACAGCGGTCGTGGCTTGCAACTGTTGGCCAAGGCCGGGCTGATCACCCTAAAACCGGGTGTCGGCTACAAGGCCACCGAAGAAGACATCGTCGCCAATCCGAAGAAGATCAAAATCCTCCAGGTCGAAGCCGTGCAACTGGTGCGCGCCTATGACGACGCCGATCTGGTCCAGGGCTACCCGGCCTACATCCGCTTGTCGAAGACCTTCGATGCCGGCTCCGCCCTGCTGTTCGACGGCCTCGACCACAAGGAATACGTGATTCAGTTCGTGATCCAGCCGAAAAGCAAAACCGACCCGCGCCTGATCAAGTTCGTCGACATCTACCAGCATTCGCCGGCCGTTCGTGCAGCGCTGGATAAAGCCCACGGCAAGCTCTACCAAGCCGGTTGGGAAAGCTGAATATGACGGCAGCCACGCAACTGCGACTGGAGATTCCAGAGCGCCATAAAGTCGAACAAACCGAACTGCATCCAGCGCTTAACCGTGCTCACGTGCGCTTCATCGGCCTGGGCAAAACCTACAACGGCCCGCAAGGTCCTGTCGCCGCGCTGCAAGGCATCGACCTGGCGATCCAGCGCGGCGAGGTGTTCGGCATCATCGGCCGCAGCGGCGCCGGCAAGTCGTCGCTGATCCGCACCATCAACCGCCTGGAACAACCGAGTACGGGGCGCGTGCTGATCGATCAGGTCGACATCGGCGAGTTCGATGAAGACCGCCTGGTGGCGCTGCGTCGGCGCATCGGCATGATCTTCCAGCACTTCAACCTGATGTCGGCCAAGACGGTTTGGCAGAACGTCGAATTGCCGCTGAAAGTCGCCGGGGTGCCGAAGGAAAAACGCCAGCAGAAAGTCCGCCAATTGCTGGAACTGGTGGGCCTGCAAGAGAAACACAAGGCCTACCCGGCGCAGCTGTCCGGCGGGCAGAAACAACGCGTCGGCATCGCCCGCGCCCTGGTGCATGACCCGGCGATTCTGCTGTGCGACGAAGCCACTTCGGCGCTGGACCCGGAAACCACGCAATCGATCCTCGGCCTGCTGCGCGAGATCAACCAGCGCCTGGGCCTGACCATCGTGCTGATCACCCACGAGATGGCGGTGATCCGCGATATCTGTGATCGGGTCGTGGTGCTGGAACACGGACGAATCGTCGAACAAGGGCCGGTCTGGGAAGTCTTCGGCAACCCGCAGCACGAGGTCAGCAAAACCTTGCTGGCACCGTTGCAACACGGTTTGCCGGAAGAACTGCAAAGCCGCTTGCAGGCACAGCCACAGTCCTCGGACGCTGCTGTTGTGCTGCGTTTGCAGTTCACCGGCAGCGCCAGCGACGAGCCCGACCTGGCCGCGTTGTTCAGTGCCCTCGGCGGTCGCGTGCGCTTGCTGCAAGGTGGCGTGGAACGGATTCAGGGCCATGCCCTCGGGCAACTGCTGCTGGCGGTGACCGGTTCGTCTCTCAGCGCAGAGGAATTGCGTCAACGCGCCGGCAACTGGGCACAACAGGTGGAGGTGCTGGGTTATGTGGTTTGATCGCTTGCTGCAAGGCTTCATCGACACCTTCCTGATGGTCGGCGTGTCGTCATTGATCGCACTGCTGGCGGGCATTCCGCTGGCGGTGATTCTGGTCACCAGTTCCAAGGGCGGAATCTATGAAGCACCGGCGCTGAACCGCGCGTTGGGCGCGTTCGTGAACCTGTTCCGCTCGATTCCGTTTCTGATTTTGATGGTGGCGCTGATTCCGTTTACCCGGTTGATCGTCGGCACCACGTACGGCGTTTGGGCCGCCGTGGTGCCGCTGACCATTGCCGCCACGCCGTTCTTTGCGCGCATTGCCGAAGTCAGTTTGCGGGAGGTGGATCACGGGTTGATCGAAGCGGCGCAGGCGATGGGTTGCCGGCGCGCGCATATCGTTTGGCATGTGTTGTTGCCCGAGGCGCTGCCGGGGATTGTCGGGGGTTTCACGATTACGTTGGTGACGATGATCAACTCGTCGGCCATGGCCGGGGCGATTGGTGCCGGTGGGTTGGGCGATATCGCCTATCGATACGGGTATCAACGCTTTGATAGCCAGATCATGTTGACGGTGATTGTGTTGCTGGTGGTGTTGGTGGCGGTGATTCAGTTGGGCGGGGATCGGTTGGCTCGGGGGCTCAACAAGCGCTGAGTCTGGCTGAAGTTATTGGTTGTCAGTGATACCGCTTTCGCGAGCAGGCTCGCTCCCACATTCGACCGAGATGTCCAGACGGACGCGATCAACTGTGGGTGCGAGCCTGCTCGCGATTGGCTGCGAAGCAGCCACTGGTTTGATGGCGTATATTCGGCAAATCCCAATTGCCTGCGCAGCCGACCATGAAACAGACCCCCACCGACCTCGAGCAGATCACCTCCACCACCCTGGGCCATTACAACTCGGTGGCTGAAAGTTTTCGCGAAGGGACGCGCGATCATGATGTCAGCCAGAACATCGATGCGCTGTTGCGGCATATTCAGGGTGAGGCGCCGTTCGACATCCTCGATTTTGGCTGCGGGCCGGGTCGTGATTTGCAAACCTTCACGCGCATGGGCCACACCGCCGTAGGGCTTGATGGTTCGGAGAAGTTTGCGCAGATGGCCCGACAGGACAGCGGTTGTGAAGTCTGGCAGCAGGATTTCCTGAAGCTGGATTTACCGGCCGAACGTTTTGACGGGATCTTCGCCAATGCGGTGCTGTTTCATATTCCGCGCCAGGAACTGCCTCGGGTATTGAAGGAGTTGCGCGGGGCCTTGAAGCCGGGTGGCGTGCTGTTCAGTTCCAACCCGCGTGGCGAGAATCAGGAAGGCTGGAACGGGCCGCGTTATGGGGCGTACCACGATCTTGAGACGTGGCAGCAATTGCTGACGGCGGCGGGGTTTGTGGAGCTGGAGCATTACTACCGGCCGGCAGGGCTGCCGCGGGAGCAGCAGCCTTGGCTGGCGAGTGTCTGGCGTAAACCGGCGTAGCCTGTCAGGACGCAAATCGCGATCAGGTTCGCGACGGTTTTCTAACGTTGCACAGCGACTTGATAGGTCGTCACTCCCCCGCTCGCGTCAAACGCGGTAATGCTTCGATCGGCCAGCGGTCGCCCATCCATCTCACGTTCGCGTACATCAAAGTTCGCCACCAGCCTGGTGCCATCGGCGAACGTTGTCTGCTGTACCTGACGGTCTTCAGTCAGCCAACGGAAACCTGTCATTGCCTGAGTCGCCAGACGCTCATGCAGCGGGCGGAAGAACACATCCTGACGCGCAATCACCGGTAACCGCTGCTTCAGCGTCGCCGCACTCAGGTGATACAGCGGCGGCACGTTGTAGAGCAATTGCGTCAGCTCATTATCGGCGCGCACATTGCTCAACTTAAGGCTGTCGAACAACCAATGATGGGTGGTGATCACCGAGCCATGGAACACCGCCTGATAAAGCGGCAAGCGCGTTTGCGGCGCAAAGTGAACCGTGCGATAGGGTTCCTTGAGCGGCACGGGCTTGAAGAAAACCTGCGGCTGTTCATCAGGAAACCAGCGGCCCAGGTAATAGGGCGACTTCGGATTCTTGCTCATATCCGAATCCCCCCAGCCGATCACCGGTGTCTGCATCCCATGGGCAAACAACACACCTTGGGCCGTGGTGGCGTTGCCATCCTCGGAGCCGGTCGGTAGCTTCAATGTCTCGTTGACCCAACGCGAAGCATCGATGTTGCCTTCGGCATTTTGCACCTGAGTCATGGTCGCTCCCACACGGTAGCTGTCGAACAGCATGCCAGTGGCGTAGGCGTCCAGAAACCAGCTATTGAATCCGGCCTTGCCAAGCACAGCCCTGATGCGCGCTTCAAGCAATGGCCGAACACAACGCGGATCGGTGTAATGCCCCGATTGCTGAAACCCGCTTTTGAACGTCCCGGTTTCCAGCACGACCGCACATTCCTGGTTGGCTCTGGAGCCCAGATGCGCGGTGGTCCAGTCCGGGTTTTCAGTGATGGTCAGCGCCGTTTCATAGGAATCATAAGGCGCCACCAGATAACCTGCGGCAACGCCTTGGCGCACCGTTTCAGGATGCCAGAGCCCCCCTTCCCAACCCTCGCCAAGGCCAAGCCATAATCGCGTCAGGCCTGCAGCTTTCAGTTGTTCGATTGTGGTGGGTGACAAGGTATTGCCCCAGCGTTCCGGGGTTGCCGTCAAAGCATCGGAAAACGCCACTGCCAGCTCAGCACGTAACACGCCGTAGCCGTCAGCCAGTTTTTGCATGTCCGGTTCGACCACAGACTGCCAGCCGCTGCGTGCCTTCTTGTTGAGTGCAGCATTGAGGCTGCGTAGCAACGTGGCTTGCTGGTAACGATCAAGCGGTGGCTCAGCCCGGGCCAGTAACTGCGAGCTTTCAGTGTCAAAACTGGGACGTAACTCGCTGGCCAGCAGCCCATTACCGCGCAACCTTTTCAGCAAGGCTGGCCAGCTTCGAACATCCTCCGGTCCGAGCAGGTCATTACCCCACAGATAAGCATGACTGGCGCCCAGGAGCTTTTTGGCTTCGGGAGTCTTCAGCAGTTTGTCGCTCAAGGTTTCGTATTGCCCGCTGTCGACCAACCATTTCCGATAGCGCCTGGCACCCGCCAACAGATCGACATCACCCAACGACAGCTTGAAAGTCAGCGGTGCATTGGGCTCGAGGGAGGTGAATTGATGATGAACAGTCAGAGCAAGGGTGTTGTTGTTTTCGGCGCTGAAGATCAGGCGATTGTTGTAAGGGTTGGTCATCAGCCAGTTCAGCGTGAAGCCACCGTGATCAACGCCCCACAGCGGCAGACTCAGGTCTTGGGTGGTATTGAACGCCCCCTGATCGAGCAGAAAGGTTTGCCACAGCGGATCACCGGCAGGCACGTAACGCCCCTCGGCCAGCGGCCAGATCAGCCCTTTTCCCATGGAACTGCCAGGCTGTTTCAGAAAGCTCAGTTCACCGGGATCACGGGCCGTGATGGACAGGGACAGGTCACGCTGATCGAGGGCGGCACTGAGCGTCCAGGCGCCGCCATCCCACTGCCAGTCCATGCGATTGGCGCTTTGCTTGAGGTTGCTGACCTTATACCCGGTAACGCCCGACGAGGCTTGCACTGGCAAATGTTGTGCGGGAGTGACAAGGATCGCCAGCGTGGCGGGATCGAGTTCGACGCGCCACTGCGAATTTTCCAGCACATTGCCAGCCAGCGTCGGGGGTGAACACAACAGAGCGCCGAGCAACAGCACATAGCGCAGACAATGAGTCATCGGTGACATCGAAGTCCCTCCTCCATCAGGAAAGGGACCGTACAGCAACGCACCGGCCATGTAAGTAGGACCGTTCCCAAACGTCACTCGGGAACGATCAACCCACCAATTACTGCGCTTGCTTTTTCGGTTCGCGGATTTTGTACCAGGCCACATACAGCGCCGGCAAAAACAGCAATGTCAGCAGCGTCGCAATAACAATCCCGCCAATCATCGCGTAGGCCATCGGCCCCCAGAACACTTCCCGGGCGATCGGAATCATCCCCAGGCTCGCCGCCGCTGCCGTCAATAGAATCGGCCGGCGACGATGTTCCGTGGCTTGCACCACCGCATCCCACGGTGCATGGCCGTCCTTCTCCAGGGCTTCGATCTGCGTCACCAGAATCACCGAGTTGCGGATGATGATGCCGATCAGCGCCAGAATCCCCAGGATCGCCACAAAGCCCATCGGCGTGCCCGTCGGGATCAGCGCCAGCACCACGCCAATCAAGCCGAGTGGTGCGACGCTGGCCACCAGGAACAGCTTCTGCACGCTGTGCAACTGGATCATCAGGAAGGTCGCCATCAAAAACAGCATCAACGGCACGACCTTGGCAATCGGGCCCTGGGCCTTGGCGCTTTCCTCGACGGTGCCGCCCGTGGCGACCTTGTAGCCCACCGGCAAACTGGCGGCGAATTTATCGATGTCGGGTTGGAGTTGTTTCACCAGGTCGGTCGGCTGAATTTCGTCGCGCACCGCCGCCTTAATGGTGATGGTCGGTTTGCGGTCGCGGCGCCAGACCAGCGGCTGCTCGAGTTCATAACGCACGGAAGCGAACGCCAGCAGCGGAATCGACGTGCCGCCCGGCGTGACGATCTGCAAGTTCTGCAGGGTTTCCGGGGTGCCTCGCTCGGCGTCTACCGCACGCCCCACCACGTTGATCAGGTAGATATCGTCATCGACCTGAGTCACCGGCGCACCGACCACAATGCTGTTCATCAGGTTGGCCACGTCTTCCGACGACAGCCCCAATTGCCGCGCCTTGTCCTGCGCGATGTCGATGCGCAGGACTTTGCCCGGTTCGTTCCAGTCGTAAATGATCTCGCCGATGTGGGTGTTTTTATCCAGCTCGGTGGCCAGGGCGATGGCGTGTTTGCGCACCTGATCGATGTCCTTGCCGCTGACCCGGTACTGAATCGGCCGACCTACCGGCGGGCCCATTTCCAGCGCCTGGACGTAGCTGCCGACACCGACAAAATCCTTGCGCAGGCGCTCGCGCAAGCGTTGGCTCAGCGCGTTACGCGATTCCAGCCCTTTGCTGACGATCACCAATTGCGCGTAGTACGGGTTCTGCAATTGCTGGTCGAGGGGCAGGTAGAAACGGATCGCACCTTCGCCGATGTAGGTGCTCCAGCGCACGATGTCCGGGTCGCCCTTGAGCGTCGCTTCGAGTTTGTCCACAGCCTTGCGGGTTTCGGCAATCGAGGCGTTTTGCGGCAGGTTCAGGTCGACGAGGATTTCCGGGCGATCCGAGGACGGGAAGAACTGGTTCTGCACGAACTGCATGGAAAACACCGACGCCACAAACAGTGCAACGGTGATGCCGATCGCCCACCAACGATTGCGCATGGCCCAGAGCATGCCGTAATTGAACGCCCGACCGATGCGCCCCGGTTCCGCGTCGTGAGGTTTCACATTGGCGCTGAGGATGTGCACGCCGATCACCGGGGCGAACAGCACCGCGACAACCCACGACACGATCATGGCCACCGCGATCACCGCGAACAGGGTGAAGGTGTACTCGCCGGCCGAGCTGGCGTTCAGGCCGATGGGCACGAAACCGGCCACCGTCACCAACGTACCGGTGAGCATCGGGAACGCGGTCGAGGTGTAGGCGAACGTAGCGGCCTGCTCCTTGGTATCGCCCAGTTCCAGGCGCGTGACCATCATCTCGACGGTGATCATCGCGTCATCCACCAGCAGGCCGAGGGCGATGATCAACGCGCCGAGGGAAATCCGCTGCATGGTGATGCCGCTGTACTCCATGAAGACGAAGACCATCGCCAGCACCAGCGGAATCGAGCACGCCACCACCAGCCCGGCGCGGACGCCGAGGCTGATGAAGCTGACGATCAGCACGATCACTACCGCTTCGAACAACGCGCTGGTAAAGCCGCCGACGGCTTTTTCCACCACTTCGGCCTGGTCGGAAACGTTGTGCACGCCGACGCCCACCGGCAGGTCGGCGGTCAGGTCGTTCATGCGCTGGTGCAGCGCGCTGCCGAACACCTGGATGTTGCCGCCCTTCTTCATCGCAATGGCAAGGCCGATGGCAGGGTGGCCGTTGAAGCGGAATTCCGGCGTTGACGGATCGACGTAACCACGGCTGATCTCGGCGATGTCGGCCAAGCGGTAGAAACGATCGTTGAGCCGCAGGTTGACGTTTTCCAGGTCTTTCTCGGAGGCGAACTGCCCGGTCGTGCGCACGGAAATCCGCTCGGGACCGGCCTCGATCACACCCGCCGGGGTCACCGCGTTTTGCGATTGCAGGCTCTGCACCACCTGACGCTGATCGATACCCAAAGCCGCCAGTTTGCGGGTGGAGAAGTTCAGATAGAGGACTTCATCCTGCTCGCCGACCATCTCGACCTTGCCCAGCCCCGGTACTTCGCGGATCTCGGCGCGGACCTGCTCGACGTAATCGCGCAATTGGCGCATCGACAAGCCGTCGGCGGTAAAGGCGTACACCGAGCCGAACACGTCACCGAATTCATCGTTGAATCCCGGCCCTTGCAGGCCTTGGGGGAAGTCACCGCGAATGTCATTGATCTTCTTGCGCACCTGGTACCAGATTTCCGGGATGTCCTTGGCGCTGGTGGTATCACGCAAATTAACGAAGACCGTCGACTCGCCGGGGCGGGTGTAGCTTTTCACGTAGTCGAGCGAGTCGAGCTCTTCGAGTTTTTTCTCGATCCGGTCAGTGACCTGCTTGAGGGTTTCTTCCTGGGTCGCGCCCGGCCAGCGAGTCTGGATCACCATGGTTTTGATGGTGAATGACGGGTCTTCCTCGCGTCCCAGGTTCAGGTACGAGAACACGCCCATCAGCAGCGCGACGAACATCAAATACCAGACAAACGACTGATGCTTGAGGGCCCATTCGGATAAGTTGAAACTCCCTTTCATTGCGGGCTGTCCTCATCGATTTTTACTTTCTGCCCCGGTTTCAGGCTGTTCACGCCGGCACTGACCACCCGCTCGCCGGACTTCACGCCGTTGGCCAACACCATCGTTGAGCCAGTGCGGCTGATCAGGCTGACGTCTCGCGGGGAAACAGTTTGGGTCTGCGGGTCGACGACCCAAATCCGCGGTTTTCCATCGACTTCCTGGAGCGCGGTCAGGGGCAGTTCGATACGCGGTTTGATCGCGGAGCTGAGGGTCACGCTGATGGCTGTGCCCAGGCGAAAACCCGGTGGGGTGTCGGTCAATGTCAGGCGGGCGCGACGGGTGCGGGTCGCGCTTTGCGCCTGGGGTTCGATTTCGCGAATGATCGCGGTGCTGGTGATGCTCGGGTCGAGTTGGGCGGCCACCTGAAACACCACGTCATTCGGCAACTGGTCGACCAGGGTGTCCGGCAGGTCGATCACCGCTTCCTTGATGTTCGGCTGCGCCAGGGTCACCACTTGCTGGCCGGCGCTGACGACTTGCCCGGCTTCGGCGTTCCACGCGGTGACGATGGCTTGGTGATCGGCGCGCAGTTCGACGTAGTTGAGCTGGTCCTTGGCCTGATCGACCGCAGCCTTCGCTTGATCGAGGGAGGCCTGGGTGGTTTTGAGGTCGGTCTGTGCGATGTCGAGTTGCGCCTGGGCGCCCACGCCGCGATCGAACAACTCTTGCTGACGCCGGGCGTTGGCCTGGGCGTTGATGAGTTGCGCCTGGACATTGGCCAGATCACCCTGGGCGGAGCGCAACTGGTTCTGCTGATCGGTGGGGTCGAGGGTTGCGAGTAACGCCCCCTGATCGACTTCGGCACCGACATCCACATGACGGCTGGCGATACGCCCTGACACCCGGAAGCCGACATTGCTTTCATACCGGGCCTGGATGCTGCCGGCGAAGCGGCCCAGGCTTTCTTCGTCCAGAGACTGGACCTTGATGGACAGCACCGGACGCACAGGCTCCGGCGGCGATTCCTTTTCCGAGCAGGCCACCAGCATCACACCGGCGCATACCAGTAACAGACGCTTCATGACTGGGCTCCTGCGGCTAAATCCTTAGAGGTGTCTTCGGCGATTTCCACCTTCACGCCAGGGTGCAGCAACTGGCCGCCGGCAATGACCACTTTTTCACCGCCCTTCAGGCCGGCGCTGATGATCACTTTGCCCGTCAAGTAGCGGCCGACCGTGACGTTGTGCAGCTGTGCCTTGCCCTCGCCGTCCACCAGCCACACCGCCGGCTCGCTGAGATTTTTGGTCAGTGCCGACCAGGGCAGTTCGACCGCCGACTTGCCTGGCGTCTGGGCCGTGGCACTCACCACCGAACCGAGCTGCATGCCTTCCGGTAGTCCTTTGAGCGTGACTTTGACCTGCACCGTGCCAGTCTGCGCAGAGACGGCCGGGGTGATTTCCCGAACAGTGCCGGTGGTTTTCACCTCAGGTTTGTCGATCAGGCTGACGACCACCGCTTTCCCCTCTGGTGGCTCTGTCAGCAGCGACTCGTAGACGTTGAACACGGCGTCGCGCTCACCGTCCCGGGCCAGGCTGAAAATCGGCACGGTGGCCTGCACCACTTGGCCGACTTCGGCCTGCCGCGCGGTAATCACCCCCGGCGCGTCGGCGACCAACGCGGTGTAGCCCAGTTGTTCCCGGGCGTTGGCCAGTTGCGCCTGGGCCGCCGTCAAGGCGCTTTGGCTGCTGCGCAAGGCGGCTTGGGCGGAATCGTATTCACTTTGGCTGGTATAGCCCTTGGGCAGGAGTTTTTGCTGGCGAACGAAGGCGGCGGCGGTCTGTTTGACTCGGGCCTGCTCGGCAACAACTTGCGCCTGGGCCGAGTCGACGCTGGTTTGCAGGTCCTTGGGATCGAGCCTGGCCAGAACCTGTTTGGCCGAAACCCGGTCACCGACATCGACTGTACGCTGGATGATCTTGCCGCCCACGCGGAACGACAGATCGGTCTGGACCCGCGCCTGAACATCACCGGTCAGGGTCACTGTCGCTGCGTAATCCGCAGGTTTTACTTCTTGCACGAATACCCGCGGACGGTCCTTTTCGACCGGTTTTTCATCGCCACAGGCGCTCAGCAGGACAAGGAGGCTCAGGCCAACCACTGTTTTCAATCCGGGACCCACTATGCAGACTCCTTTGCGTTGTACGAACGTGCAGATGGCGATACGACTGTGAGCTTAGAACAGGGTTCCAAGGGTGCGCCTCACGGTTTGAAATAAAGCCTGGCGCACGATGACGTCGACAATAAGGCAGAATCGCGCACCACGCAGCAGGAAGCTTCCCATGCTCAAAACCCTAGCGGTGGCCAATTACCGCTCGATCAATAAATTGGTGATTCCTCTGGGTCGGTTGAACCTGATCACCGGTCCGAATGGCAGCGGCAAATCCAACCTCTACCGCGCGTTGCGCCTGCTGGCGGAAACCGCTCAGGGCGGCGTGGTCAATGCGTTGGCCCGCGAGGGTGGGCTGGATTCGACATTCTGGGCCGGCCCGGAAAACATCAGCCGACGGATGCGTAATGGCGACGTTCCGATCGAGGCGAGCGTACGGCACGGCGCCAAACGCCTGCGCCTGGGGTTTGCCGGGGAAGATTTCAGCTACTCGATCGCGCTGGGTCTGCCGGAGCCGAGCCTTTCCGCGTTTTCTCTGGACCCGGAAATCAAGAAGGAATGCATCTGGTCCGGCCCGTTTTACCGCCCGGCCAGCCTGCTGGTGGATCGCAACGGCCCAATGATCCGAGCCCGGACCGGTCGCGGCTGGGAGGTGCTGGCCCAACACACGCCGAATTTCGACAGCCTGTTCGATCAGGTCGGCAGCTTTCGCACCTCGCCGGAAGTCATGCAGTTGCGTGAATTCATCCGCCGCTGGCGATTCTATGATCACTTTCGCAGCGACGCCGACGCGCCGGTGCGTCAACCGCAATTGGGCACCCGCACACCGGTGCTGCATCACGACGGTCGAGATCTGGCGGCTGCGTTGCAGACAATCCGCGAAATCGGCGATCCCGAAGCCTTGCAGGCTGCCGTCAGTGACGCCTTCCCTGGCGCGCGATTGAACATCGCGACGCTTCAGGGTGGACGCTTTGCCATCGAGTTTTACCAGGAAGGCTTGTTGAGGCCCTTGTCGGCGGCCGAGTTGTCGGACGGGACGTTGCGCTATTTGCTGCTGGTCGCGGCGCTGCTGACGCCTCGGCCGCCGACGCTGATGGTGTTGAACGAGCCGGAAACCAGTTTGCACCCGGACTTGTTGCCAGCGTTGGCGCGGTTGATTATTCGCGCGTCCGAGCAGTGTCAGGTGTGGGTGGTTTCGCATGCACGGCGGTTGATCTCGGCGTTGCAGGAGGACCCGGAGTGCAATTGCATTGTGCTGGAGAAAAACCTGGGCCAGACCGGGATTGTCGGGCAGCGGATGCTGGATGAGCCCGCGTGGTATTGGCCGGACTGAGGTACACAGATCGTTCCCACGCTCTGCGTGGTAATGCAGCCCGTGACGCTCCGCGTCACTGGACGCGGAGCGTCCCTAGAGGCATTCCCACGCGGAGCGTGGGAACGATCA